>JAFXDG010000068.1 GCA_017521285.1 Bacteroidaceae bacterium
TGCTAAATTGTGGACACCAGAGACTCCATATCTTTATAACCTGATAACCACTATTACTGACAGGAAAGGTAAGGTTGTCGATGAGAAGTGCATCAAAACGGGCATCCGCACCATACGGGTAACCCGTGAAAAGGGTTTCCAGCTGAATGGACAGACACGCAAACTGAAAGGTGTTTGCCTGCATCATGACTTGGGACCTTTGGGTGCTGCTGTCAATAAGGCCGCACTTATCCGTCAGATAAAGATGATGAAGCAGATGGGCTGTGATGCTATTCGCACAGCGCACAATATGCCGAGTCAGTGGCAGATGGATATTTGTGACTCTTTGGGTATGATGGTGATGGCAGAAAGCTTCGATATGTGGATATATCCAAAGTGCAAGAACGGCTATGCACGCTTTTTCAGAGAATGGAGCGACAAGGACATAACCAACTTGGTGTTAGCCAATCGCAACCATCCGAGTATTGTCATGTGGTCTATAGGCAATGAGATTCCTGAACAATGGAGCGAGGAGGGTCGGCAAATAGCCGTCCGTCTGCAAGGCCTCTGCCATGCGCTGGACCCCTCCCGACCTGTTACCCAGGGTATGGACAGGGCCGATGCAGCTTTGAGCAGTGGCTTCGCCCAGACTATGGAAGTACCTGGATTCAACTACCGTGTTCATAAGTATCAGAATAATATCGAGAAACTTCCGCAAGGATTCCTCTTGGGATCCGAGACGGCATCTACCGTCAGCAGTCGTGGCATATATCAGTTCCCTGTAGTAGCAGAAGCCGTTGACACGGAATCGTCAGAACTCCGCAAGCACCATTACAACGGGCAGTGCTCCAGTTATGACGTGCAGTATTGTTCTTGGTCTAATTTGCCCGATGACGATTGGGTATGGCAGGATGACAAGGACTGGGTCATTGGCGAGTTTGTATGGACAGGATATGACTATCTTGGTGAGCCTTCGCCCTACGATGAGTACTGGCCGTCGCGCAGTTCGTACTTTGGTATATGCGATCTGGCCGGACTGCCTAAGGACAGATATTATCTGTATCGTTCAAAGTGGCAGAAGGAAGACCACACCATCCACTTGCTGCCTCACTGGACTTGGGGTAAACAACGCCGTGGACAGGTGACGCCTGTCTATTGCTATACCGATTATCCTACAGCCGAGCTGTTTGTCAATGGCAAGAGTCAGGGTAAAATCAGTAAGAATCCGAAAGAGCGCCTTGACCGTTACCGCTTGCGGTGGAATGATGTCAAGTATGAGCCGGGCCAGCTGAAGGTAGTCGTCTATGATGAGCAGGGAAAGCAAGCAGGCGAACAGGTTGTCAGCACAGCAGGGAAACCATCCAAGTTGAAACTTGACGTGTGGACACAGCATGATGCCGAATGGCTGAAGGCAGATGGAGAAGACCTCGCTTTTATTACAGTCTCACTAACCGATGCAAAGGGAACTGTTATACCCGATGCCAACGACCGTCTGACCTTTGAGGTGTCTGGAGCAGGTCGTTTCGAGGCAGTCTGTAATGGCGATGCCACCAGTCTGGAATCGTTCACGAAACCTACCATGAGGTTGTTCAGCGGTCAGCTTGTGGTCGTTGTGCGTAGTGACAAGAAGGCTGGTAACCTCACACTAAAGGTAAGAGATTCGCAGCGGAAGATATCAGAAACAGTTACATTGAAAACAATACAATGAAATCTATGAAAACAAAACTTGTTATGTTATTCATACTGATAATCGCTGAGCCTTGCTTTGCTCAGGAAAGAAACTTTAGGTTCAACCCTGGAAAGGTCTGGCTTGATGATGAACACAATGTCATTAACGCCCATGGCGGGGGAATGCTCTACCACGGCAGCACCTATTACTGGTATGGAGAATACAAACAGGGCAAGACCGTCTTGCCGGAGTGGGCAACATGGGAGTGTTACCGTACTGAAGTAACAGGTGTAAGTTGCTACTCCTCAAAAGACCTCCTTAATTGGCATTTCGAAGGAATTGTCCTCGGAGCTGAAAAAACTGACTCGCTTCATGACCTGCACACCTCAAAGGTTGTGGAACGTCCTAAAGTTATATATAATTCTAAAACTAAGAAGTTTGTCATGTGGATGCACATCGACAGTGCCGACTATTCCAAGGCCAGTGCAGGGGTGGCAGTATCAGACACTCCTACGGGGCCATTCACCTATTTGGATAGTTTTAGACCTAACGGAGAAATGAGCCGCGACCAGACACTTTTTGTCGATGACGACGGAAAAGCATATCAGATATGTTCGTCAGAAGACAATGCAACAATGTATATTCATTTATTGACTGACGACTATCTGAAGCCTACTAAGACCTTCACACGGAACTTCGAGAAGAAATATCGTGAGGCTCCTGCTGTATTCAAACATCATGGGAAATACTATCTGCTTACATCTGGCTGCTCTGGATGGGATCCCAATGTTGCTGATATAGCTGTTGCAGACTCTATGCTTGGAGAATGGAAATCACTGGGGAATCCATGTATAGGTGAAGAAGCAGACAAAACCTTCTATGGTCAAAGTACTTACGTTCAGCCTGTCATTGGTCGCCCAGACACATATGTTGCCATGTTTGATCGATGGAAGAAGACAGATTTGCCAGATTCACGCTATATATGGCTTCCATTGACTTTTGAAGGCGACAAACCAAAAATCATTTGGCATAAAGACTGGGGTTTCTGATTTTTTTTGTATTTTTGCAGCATGAATGGCGTAAAACTATATTTGAACAGATGCATGATGGCATTATTTGTCCTCTTGTCGGCATCTGCATCAACGGCGTCTGACACCAAACAGATGCAGTTTGATAAGATAGTGCTGCCATACGATGCTAATGTCGTGGAGAGCGTTTGCAAGGACAGCCTGGGCATGATGTGGTTTGCTACAAGACGTGGTTTGTTCTCTTATGACGGCTACAATATCCGACGGCTATATGAAGGAAGGTATTATGCTGTTCTGATAGTTGATGAAGAGACCCTATGCCTTGGAGGAGATGCTGGTCTTAGGTGGCTAAACCTGAGGACAGAACAGTTTGTTACGCCATTTGGAGATGTTCCAGAAATTGGAGAGGTTCGTTCACTTAAATGTGATAATGGTGTTTTATATGTAGGAACGAAGTCAAATGGTTTGTTCTGTCTTGATTTAGATAAAAGAATATGGCAACGGTACACCCTTCCAAGCGGGAAGGATGATATTATCTATTCAATTGAACCTGTTAATGACAGGTTGTATGTTGCACATTATGGAGGACTTGCTTGTTTGGATAACAAAGGGGGTATATTTGATTTAGGGATAGATGATAATGTTTATGCATTGTGGTATGATCGACCAAATGGTAATCTGTGGATTGGTACGGAACATCATTTGCTTTGCCAGAATGTAAAGGACTCGACTACAAAGGTTGTGGCATCTGGTAGTACATTCAATCAGATAGTTCCTTCTCCTTCTGGCGACATCCTGTTAGCTTCTGAATTTGGCTTGAAGATACTCAATCCCCAATCAGGCATTATCCAGACTATCGGCCATGACGCTTCATCGCCACAGGGACTGCCCAGCAATTCTATCCATCAAATTTATTGCGATGATGATATTATTTGGATTGCCACAGACAGGGGAGTTGCCATCACTCAGTCGGAAAGCGTTTTCGAGACAACGACCCTTCCTTCCATAACACATTCAAACGACGGAAATGTCTTTAGCCGGATTCTTGTTGATTCAAGCGGAGGACGATGGATGGGTGGTGATAATGGTTTACTACACCTGTCTGACCACGGCAATAAATGGTTCAAAGTGGGAAATGGCTTGAAAAAGAGTAATATCAGGAGCATTTATGAGGATCGTGAACATGAGATATGGATTGCCACAGATGCCAGCATAGCAAGGTATAACAGGCAGCGTGATGTCTTCGACTATTTCTCCTTGTCCGACCAGAAGGGCAGAAATGCTAATTGGGCCTACGACATCTATGAAGATAATAAGAACCGGTTATGGATAGCGACCTATATGGGTGGTCTATATGTCGTTGACAAGACTGCATTGTTGTCAGGTAATGGATCGTTCATCTTAAAAGATAACCAGTTTGATGATGTGGACAGTATCGTCAACACGATTTACAGATTCATTCCCGATAAAAGTGGCGTGTTGTGGGCAAATACCAGTAAAGGGTTGGCCTCCATCAATACTAATTCGGGTAAGGTTACTCTGAAAAAACGGATGTATATTGACAACATGATTCTTGTAAATGATGTTATTTGGATTGATGTACAGGGGAAACTTTACAAATACGACACTCAGACAGACAGGCTGGAAGAAACCGATTTCCAAGTAAAAGACGGCATGATTCAATCTTTTGTTCATGATAACAATAGAGTATGGATGTCTACCTCCCATGGGCTATTCTATATTGAAACAGCAGGTAATACCATACATTTCTACGTAAGACCGAATTACAATTTTACTGCAGGTTCTTATGTCCCCTCAGATAATACTATCTTATGGGGTGGAGAGGATTTCATATGTAAACAATTCCTTAATACAACGTCTTCTGGCGACAAACCTTCGAAGGTGTTCATTTCTTCCATCATGGTTGGCGGAATTCCAATAAGTGATTGTGTCCCCCGATTTGAAAATAATATTTCACTGGACGGCAGGGAGGACATTGCGCTTGATTTGTCCACTTTTGCATACAACCGAAAGGGTTCCGAAGTGTTTTGGTATAAAATAAATGAAGATGGGGAATGGCATTCTCTGCCAAATGGAACAAACCGTATTTTGTTATCGCATCTATCAGGAGGAAGTTATGAAATATATCTATCTACGGATTCAGACTTTAAAGAAGAATCTGTTAGCAAATATACTATAAAGGTTCCTTATCCGTGGTTTTTCAGATGGTGGGCTTGGGTAGTCTATACACTAATCGCCTTATCTGTTGTTTATTACTTGATAAACTACTACAAAAGACGTGAGAATGCGCTGTTTGAGCAACGTGAGCGCGAACGTGTAATGGCATTGACGCAAGAGAAAATGGATTTCTTTGTAAACATGTCACATGAACTGAAAACTCCATTGAGCTTGATAATTGCTCCCCTAAACAAACTGCTTTCAGAAACCTCAAATGCGAAGTTAAGGGATAGCCTGAAGTCTATCCAGAACAATGCCTCACGGCTCAATGACCTGATTCATCACATCTTAGACTTCAAGCAACTTGAAGCTGAGGGTGAAACTCAGATTCTTAGTTCCTATATCGACTTGTGTAGCTTGATCTCAGGATGTATTAGCGAATTTGAGACATCGGCAAAGGAACGCAATATAAGCATGGTGTTTCAGCCTACAGAAACGTCTGTTTTGATGGATGTTGATGTGGTTAAGATACAGATGGTTATGCGTAATATCTTGTCAAATGCTCTGAAATATGCAGACGATGAGAAAGGAAAGATACTCGTTTCATTGGAAAAAAGAGCATCCGAAGTTCTTGTGTCGGTGCAAGATAATGGCCCTGGGGTGTCTGATAGTGATTTGCCAAAACTGTTCAACCGATATTATATGGGACAGAATTCCCGTGATGGATCGGGCATTGGCTTATCAGTAGTCAAGAAGTATGTGGAACTGCATGGTGGAGAAGTCAAGGCAGAGAATAACAATGGTCTGAAGGTGACTTTCTCAATACCTTTGAATGTTCTTACTTCTGTCGTGACGGAAAAAAACATTAAAGACGGTACTTCAGAAAAGCCGATAGTATTGATAGTCGACGATAACCACGAAATACTTGATTTCCTGACCACAGCTTTGGAAACCTCATATCAGTGCATCACTGCATTAAGTGGCGAACAAGCCTTGAAAACCGTCGAAGAACGCATTCCAGACATCATCATAACAGACCAGATGATGCCTGGAATCGATGGAACCGAGTTGTGTCACCGCATTCGTCATAATCACTCCACGGAGTTGATTCCCATTATTATGTTGACGGCAAAAGACGACTCCAATACCGAGTTGAAAAGCATACGTAGTGGTGCTGATGTGTTTATGCCCAAGCCCTTCGACCTTCGTAAGCTACAGCTCCATATAGTTCAGTTACTGACCAAAAGAAAAGCCATAGAACAGAACACAAGGATAAAAAGTATGCAGGTTGTCAATGTAGTTTCGCCAGCATTATCCAATGACGAGGAACTGATGGAACGGATTATTAGCCTGATTAACTCAAACATGCATTCCGAGGAATTCAACGTTACGAAGTTGTGTGACCTACTATGCATGGATCAAAAACAGCTTTATCGTAAACTTAAACAGCTTACAGGTGAAACCCCCGTCAGTTTTATTCGCAAGCAGCGGTTACAAAGAGCTGCGGTTCTTTTGAAACAAGAGAGATTCACTGTTTCTGAAGTCATGTATCAAGTTGGCTTTAGCAGTGCCTCTTACTTTACCAAGAGTTTCATCAAAGAATTTGGGGTTTCACCTAAGGAATACAAATGGCTTTCATAAATGATCCACTGAATATATGATTTCTTGCCTTCTATAGTAATTGAGAACTTAATAAACGTAAAAACGCAGCCTAAATAGATAGATTTTTGTACCTTTGCACCCAATAAAACGCGTTGTGGATGCGAAAAACGATATACATTTATATAACATGTGCCGTAGCTTTGCTTGCGGGATGCGGAGGCGGGCAGATGCCGAAGGAATTACAGGCAGTCAGCGAGATTATCAACGATAATCCTGACTCTGCCCTTCTATTGCTTGACAGCATGGAGGTTAAAAAGGCTATCTGGAATAAGGACACTCATATGCGCTATGACCTTCTGCGGTTAAAGGCGCAGAACAAGGCTGGCATACTCTTTTCTTCCGACTCGCTTGCCAAGTCACTCGCCGACCATTTCGACCGCAACGGCTCGCACAATGACCGACTGCTTACCCGTTATCTGCTCGGGCGAGCCTATCAGAACATGGGCGACGCACCGATGGCCTTGCAGACCTACCTTGATGCCATAGAACAGGCAGACACCACAGCTACCGACTGCGACTACAACACACTGATGGGCGTTTATGGACAGATGGCACAGATTTTCCACCAGCAGAACCTGCCCCACGACGAGATACGTGCAGTAAACCATTACATCGATTGCATCAGGCATTTCGGAGATGAGACGGAGGTCATCGAGGCACGGAGCCAATTGATAAGGCCTTACTATCTGCTTGGTGAGAAAGACACCATACTACAAATCATCAAAGACACCTATCAGTCTCTGCTACGACTCGGCAACCGTCACGATGCAGCGGATTGGCTCGGCTCTTCCATATATCTCTACCTGGAGCGTGGAGAGTTGGAGAAAGCCCGGCAGATGAAGGAAATCTTTGAAACAGAGTCGAACCTGTTTGACAGTCTTGGAAACATTGCACCAGGCAGGGAGTTCCATTATGTCATCCGAGGTTTCTACGATCTGGCCTTCCATCATGTGGACATACTGGTATTATAAGACTCATAGCATAGCAAAACTCAACTGAAATCTCTCTTGGGCTGTGGTGGGCATTTGTGAGAATCCCCACCAGCCCCTTTCGTCCTGCATCCCCAGCATCGAGGAGGATAAGGCCGCAGCCGTAGAGCATTACGTCATCGGCTATATGGCCTTTTGGCACATCGCCTTTGTGGATGAGGACTGCCTCGTGCAATGTCAAGATGATGTACTCCGCACCGAGGCCCGACAGAAGATAGACCGCCACATCGCCGACCATCCCCCCGTCAAGACCTTCCCCCGCTTCTACCTCGTCCTTCTCCGCCAGCCCATCGCCCCGATGGAAGCCGACAGACGAACTCCAGCAGATGATCAAGAGTGCTGAGGACTGGATAAAGTCATTAAGCAGAAAACTATCACAAAAGAAAAAGAAATGAACAAGAAAACCATCATCACCGTATTGCTCGCCCTCGTTGCTTTGACGGGGCAGGGACAAGAGATTAAAATGAACGAGACAACTATCAACGACTACATCCCGATGCTTAATCAAAAAGGCTATCAGGCTTACAGCTTTGATGTCAGTGCGATAAAAGGCCAAACTTTGTCAGTACTACTGGATTTAGTGTGAATTAACTTAGTAATCGTACCATCTTGCTGCAAGAAGTTCATATATTAACGTGATAGAGATGCCTTGTGACTCCGGACATAAATTTCACCTGTGCGCAGGTCTTCAAGCGCACTTTGGGTTATATCCCGCCAAAATCGCTCGATTTTGGGGCCTGCTTTTGCCCATATCTCTTTGCATAGTTCATCCCTGTCACCACCATCGAAGGCAAGGAAGGCTTCTATCTTATTGGCCTGATCTTGGTTCAGGCGACGCTGGGATGAACAGTTGCCCATCTCTATTACAGCCTTGACTGCTGCATCAAAGAGCTGATTGCGCTTCTCAATTTTCTCGTGGTACGAGTCCCAGGTGCCATCAGCGATACGCATGGCATCCTCATGGAGGGGCTCCAAATCTTCGAAGTCAAGTTTGCAGTCAGGATCAGTCTTGGCCATCATCTTGGCAAAATGGAATGTATCTTCAACGTAGCCCTGTCGTCCTTTCTCCGTTTTCTCTCCACTCATGGCTTCCTGAAGGATGTCTTTCAAGTCCTTGGTGAACTCTTTGAAACCTTTCCTCCACTGGTCAAATACGATTTTGACCACCTTTTTGAAGTTCAATGAGCAGAACGCAAAGATAAGGTCGCGCAAGACTTTCAGTCTGTCCAACAGGTCATCGTTGGCTTTCTTGGCATCAGACAGTTCTTTTTCAAGCATCTCGATTCGTTCGACCTTAGTGATCTGCTGGCGATTTCCCAAACCAAAGTCCTTCATGATAGGATTGCCGTTCTTATCAAAGGCCAGACTGGCTCTCTTGAGTTTTTGGTCATAGTCCTCCTTCATTTCGGCCATTGCTGCTTCATGTTCTCGTCTAGCCTCGTTCTTCGCTTTCTCAACGGCAGCTTCCTTGTCACCTTCAGCAAGGAGAGCTTGTTCACGCTTCTCTTCTTCAAGGCATCTTGCCAACTCTTCCCATGTCAGGACCTGGCCTTTCTTGTCGCCCGATTCCCAGTAGTACTTGTAGCCTTGCTTGTCATGGGCTATCGTGGCTTGGAGCAGTTCCGCTTCGTGGGCTGCTTTCTCGTCTTCCATTGCCTTCCTGACTGCTGAACTAAGACCACTGTTCAGGAGTTTGTCGAACATGGAAGCCTTTGCCATCTGCTCTATCTCAGCTTTCTGACCTTCTATCTTTGCTTCATTGGCCTTCATGACGGCATTCTGTTTTTCCACTTCCTTCTCAACGGCCATGAGCTTACCGTTGACTTGTTGAAGATTCCATTCTGCGGGCGGCACTCTCTTTTGTTTGCTTCCAGCAATGCCCCGGCGTAAGCCAAAAGGAGCCATAGCAAGTGCATAGTCCGTCTGCCAACGCTCCATTGCTACAGGATTGCAGATGTCCTTGGCAGAGAGTCGGGCAGTTACTTCCTGTTTCTTGTAGGAGCGCTTCTTGATGATTGCCTTGCCTTTCTCGTCAAGGATGATGTTGCCATCCTTGTCGGTCTCATACTTTCGGATGGGACTGCCGTTCTCGTCGAACTTGGGTTTCTCCTTACGGGGCTTGGGCGCTTCATGGGTAATAGGGACTACCGTAACGTGCAGATGCGGAGTCGTCTCGTCCATGTGCAGGACAGCCGACACCACATTCTCGCTACCGAACTCCTTACGAAACCAGTCAATAGTTGAGTCTATCCATTCGTCGAGCTTACCTTCTTCTTCAAGTTGCTTCATGGTGTCCTCATCGGAACTGCAAACGAAACACAAGGCAATGACGGCATCATCCTTGACCTTGCGGGTTTTCTTTTTCCCTTCCGTTTTATCCTTTTCAGAAGTCGATCTTGAAAAGCCCTCTTCACGGAGGCGGTTCCAGATGGCTTGTGTACGACCTGTCTTCTTTGCGCTCTCAATACATTCGCGGTTGAGTGCAGTACGTGAATCGTCACGGACGCTTTTCGGACGGAACGGAACCATCCTGTCCGTCTTGGCATCATATACTTCGCGGTCGATGTGGGCAGACAATCCTCCCGCGTTACCAGTTTGCTTGTCCATAGTCAGGACAACATATCTATCACCTTTAGCCATAGTTTGTCAATTTTAATTGTCTGAATATTGCAGGGTCCAGGGAAGCTCCTTGGTCGGAGTTCTTAGAGGTTGAGACCTCTGAGCGGGGCGGTCAAGGGGGAGGGTCACCCCCTTGCGAGGTTTCCAAAGGGCAAGCAGCCCTTGGCAGGTTTCCAGGGCAGCGCCTTGGACGGTGGGTGCAGGGAGAGGCCACTTCCTGCTGGGGAATCCAAAGGGGCAAAGCCCCGTGGCTTACTTACCTAAATTTAGCGACACTGTTCGCGGCGGTGGTGTATGCAATACACAAACCACAAATTTTGGTATAGTAAGCTACACCATTTTTGCAAATAGTTGCCCCTGACCGTCAAGTCACGTTACTTCCAGAAGGTTGCGGTGTCCTGAACGATGGAAAACGATAGGGAAGAATAAGCATCATCTCGTTGAAGCGGTCTGCTATTCTGTCACCATAGGTTGTACGTATCTGAGCTGGCGTTAGATTGGTCGTAACCATCGTGAAAAGCATTCTGCAATATCGATATGAAAGCAGATCTATCACGGGAGTCTGACGGTTACCGTAATTCTGTATGACGGTTTCTTCTTCACCCAAGTCATCTATGCCAAGCATAGAAAGGTCTCGAAAAGTCAAAAGATTGTCTCGCCTGACCATGATCTCGTCACAAAGATACTTTGCGCTCTCTACCCTCAGAGTGTAGTTGCCAACTGAGGTGGTACCATTATTGGGTATTTCCAGCCTGCTGATAAGATTTCGCAGCGCATACATCATAGAACTCTTGCCATTTCCAACACCGCCGCACAACAGTATGCCGAATTTTGACGTGGGCTTGGTGAATAGTTCTGCTATCTGGTATATGTGGCCTCGCAGTTCGTCACTGTTTATAAACGTCTTGCCACGATTTGCCACCTCTAATCGCAGAGCAGTCTCGATAAAAACGAACGCTTCTTCTGTTGACATTGGGAACTTAGCAAACCCCTGTGTAGTCCTCTGGCTTGTTAGCTGAGATCTCAGCAGAGCCAGTTTTTCCATTGTACTTTGATATCTTGCCATGATTGTTATTCCTGTATTGATAGCATATCCAATTATACACGTAAGTACGGCAGTCAGCTTCTTCCTTTCCCTTACAGCCTTTCTGTTCTTGGGCCAGGAAGAAGTCACTTATCAGCTTTTTTAGAGCCTCTTCGTCGAGAGTTATTCCATTCTTGGCCAGTCGGACTATCAAATCTTGTTGCCAAGGATGGTCGTTGAGAAGCAGTTCCTTCAGTTCAGAAAGAGACAACGCTTTCTTCGATTTCGAGAGAGAGGAAGGATTTTCTTCTTTCACTTCTTCAATGTTTATATCTTTCTCTTCTATCTTAGAAGGGGGCAACGTTTGGGTCAACTCAGTAGTCAACTGTTGAGTTAATCCCGGGGTCAACATCTCGGACAACTGCGGTGGCAACGATTGCGATGGCACATCCTTACAAACTTTAACATCAAAATTGAGAGTGTATAGTGCCGGTCTGCCTTTCCCCTCTCCTTTGCTAAAGTTAATAAGCCCTCGCTTGCGAAGTCCTTCCCTTGCCTTCATAATGTTCTGCTTTGAAGTGTTCAGCCGTGCCAGCAGCAGCTGGGTGTTGCATTTAAAGGGCATCACCCAGTGCTGGCGGTTGGCTTCATAGAGTAGATAGAAGAAGAGTGAGTTCTCACTCAAGGAACATGGGTCGTTCTCATTTGCGTCCCAGAAATGGTTCATGTAGTCAAAGATGCTCATTGCTTCAATCCTTTCTCTATACGTTCCACATCAGACAACTTATACTGATTCTTCCCTCCCAATTTGAAACAAGGAAGGTAGCCGCTGGCATTCCAGCGCCAGAGAGTAGCCCTGCTCTTATGCAGTCGTTTTATCACAGCAGCCTCGTCAATCATCACATCCTTCTCAGCTTCTTTTCGAGCCTGGGCCATTTCGTCAGCCCAAGCAAAGAATGCCGATTTCAGGACATCTACAGTGGTTATGACTACTGTATTTGAATCTGAGGATTCAAACATTGAAATAGATTTCATCTCAAATTGTAACAGGTTCTTTTAGCGATCCTCACGGCCAAACGCTGGCCTCGCACCTGTTGGGATCCATCCTCTGCAATGAGGCTTGCAGCGATTTCACGGTGCGAAGGTACGACTTTTTGAAATACGATTGATTTATTTTGAGTAGCTCGTGGTAGCCGACTACCGAAAGCTACTTCTGTTAATCGGATTTAACGCAAAAAGGTATTAAAAAAGGCCTGTAACCGGGAGATTACAGACCTTGGTATAAACAGGTTTTGCTTCGTGCTTAATAGAAGAACGACATTATCCATCGCCAGAACTGAAACAACATATTTCGTGGTGACATAGAGGTCTTTTTAAATACTATTCGGCCATCCTCTTTCTTGGTGTAGCCGATTCTCGTTCTCAACGCTGCTCTTATTGGAACTTTCAAGTCCTCATAGGTCTTATCGTGCAGAGATGAGAGATCTTTGTTGTATGCTTTCTGATGAATGGACGGGAATTCCTCCTTGATGTCCTCATACCTGCAGCTTTTGATTAACCCTTCTTCCTGTGCAACAACCATTACCAATGCTGCGTCTTTGCCGACATAACCGTTTGTCATAAAGTGGAGAGTGTCCATAATTTCCTTCGCCTTTTCAGGGAATTGTATCACATTCAGGAACGACG
Organism: Bacteroidaceae bacterium; assembly: GCA_017521285.1. Lineage (GTDB taxonomy): Bacteria > Bacteroidota > Bacteroidia > Bacteroidales > Bacteroidaceae > Phocaeicola_A. Next base: position 12,835 of record JAFXDG010000068.1, read on the forward strand.
TGGGCTTGTCTTTAGGGATAAACTGGTCTAACAGCCTTATAAAACCCAATACTAATTTCGGGCCAAGGCCAGGAATAGACTTACTCAGCAGCTGTTTGAGGAATCCTATAATCTCACTGCGATGCTTGACACCACGTATGAAGATATACTCGATTACGCGTTTATGACCCCTATCTTTCTCACAGAACTGCTCGAATGGAATATCGTGTCTCGTCATAATCAGGATAATCACCTCTGCCGTAGACTGTAAAGAAGGTGGCTGGATATTATCGTCAATTTTTCCGTCTGGCTGTTCGCGCAATTTGAGTAATGATTTTATATAATCAACGTTTCTGTCCTCGATAGATTTCCCATATTCCTTGTCCAAGTCCTTATAAAATTCGTCTAAACTATTGTTTGCCATACCTTACTTTACAATCTTTAAATCCTTATTAGTATAATATACTGGCTGCTTGTATGCATAGCACATCAGCATAAACCTGTCCTTCATATCCATATGAGTATAGTGATTAACGGCATCGCTGCCTTCTTGATGCAGCCCTGCTGCATACATGTTGATTTGGGCCTTGGTCAGAATATCTACATGCGTCTTGCGACATGTCTTACTACTTGCCAACTCGTAAAGAGGCTGATACTTGTTATTACCCAGCTCCTCATCAAATACTGCACACTTGCGGTCTATACCACAATGCTTCATGAGTTCCTTAATTTTCACGTTATAGCCACTTTTGCCACTGACATACTTAAGTATATGGAAGTTGAATTTGTATTTCATGATGATGTCATAGGCGAATCGCATTACAGGAGTTTGAATCTCTATACGTCCAACATTCTCCCTTAGCGTTTTTTCTGGAAGATAGTGTATATACATGATACCGTCGTCTGAGACGGCAACATTATCCATAGACAATCTTTTGAACTCGCTTATACGGCAGCCAAAAGCGCATTGCAATATGAAAGCGTCCTTTGTTTCCTGTAAATACTCTGGCACTATGGTATTCATAACCCTTAAGAACTCTTCTTGCAGAAGGAAAATAGGAGGATCGTATGATTCACGCATCATTGTACGCTTCTTATTCCTTCCCAGATGAATAAAAGGTGAAATACTAAGTTCTCCTTTCTCAATAAGTTCATTGAAGAAAGCCTGAATCTTCTTCATTTTGGTAGCAACCGTATTCTGGTCACGGCGAGCTGTAGGAACATTCCTTGCAGAAAACATATCGTATAAGCTCTTGTGCTTATCAACATACTTGTATTCATCGAAAAGAAATTGGCGGAAATCCATTAGGTCATCCGCATCAAATTCTGAGGGAGTAACCTTTAACCTATGTTGGATAGTGAGGAATCTGGTGAGTTCACCTAATGAGACCTTATAATGCTTTTGTCTGCCCTCGCCAAAGTTGCCATCCCGCAAGCCATCCTCAATATACTTTGAGAATCTGTCAATCAGAGTTAGTTCTGTTAGGGCTTTCACATTCTTTTGAGGATGCAACACTTCTGATATAGCTTTTTCAAAGTCTTCTGCCGTAATACGAGTTTTGTCCTTAACCTCGCATAATTGGCGATATGCGGTTTCCATAGCATCTATCTCCGTATCAATGTCAAGTTTCAGTTGCTTGTTATAGATGCTCATACGGGGTTTCAATTCTCCAGTATCAGTAAACTTATCCAAATCCTTTAGGTCTGCGTCAATGTCGCTCTTATGATACAAGTCAACACCTCTCCCATCGCGCAGACGAAAACGAAGCCGAATGGTTCCTTCTTGCTTGCTTGTTCTCTTTACTATTGTTAGTCCTTTCATACCTATTTTATTATTAAAGCGTGTTATAAATGTGGTGCAAAGGTAGTATTTTTGCACCACAAAACCAAAATATTGCACCACATTTTTGAAACGCTTTAATATATTTAACTTTGCAATCCACTGATTTACAATGCAAAACATTTTAAAATCATTTCACGGCATCTCAAATTCCGAATCCCAAGCGGATCACGAACAATCAATGCAAAATGAAGAGAATCCCTGATAATCAAACGGTTATCAGGGATTTTTGTTTTAGTCCTATCCACTTTTCACCGCGAATTTGAGCAAATGTCACCTGCTAAATCGGTGGAGTAAAATTCCACTAGAAATATCTCCACCGAATTGGAGTATATTTCACAGATATACAATATTTTGCATATCAATGTTTTTGCTTGTCAAATGTTATTTTGCCA
>JAFXDG010000069.1 GCA_017521285.1 Bacteroidaceae bacterium
CATGTACAGCAAACTCAGCTGAATGGCCACAGCAAAGACCGCCACTTGTGCCGTGCCATCATAAAAGGCCAGCACCATCTGTCCCGTACTCCAATAGATGCGGTCCATCACCACACTGAGGAACACCCAGAAGGAATAGACGGCAACCTGCCTCAACAGCTCCTTGTCGAAGCCACGGAAGCGGATTCTTACCCCCAGGTGACTGCGTGCATACACCATCTGTGCACAGAGTACCGCCACATTGAACAGTGTCTGTACCACTACCAGCGCAAGTGCCTTGAAGCCCAACGACAGCAGCACCACCATAAGGACGGTACTCAGCACGATACGGGCTATCTGAAGTACCCGGGGAAAAACGAAACGCTCGTAAGCCGTAAGTACGGAGCCGAAAACACTCATGGGAAAGGTAAAGGCCACGTTGGCAACCAACAAGAGAAGCATCAGGCGTGCGTCGTGCAACTCCGAAGGAGTCATTGATGCAGCAAACCACCCATCGAAATTCACATACAGCACCCCTCCGCAAACCATCGAAAGTACCCCTACACCTATATACATAGCGAGGAACATACCCAGCAGACGGGGTATTTCGGCAGCCCTACCATCGGCACGAAAGTGCGCCGTATAGCGCACCACGGCATTGCCTAACCCAAGGTCAAGCACAGTGAGGCACGAGATAACGGAGGCTACCAGCGAATACATACCATACTCGCTTTGCCCCAATGCGCGGAGCATATAGGGAGTGTATAGCAGGCCTACAATGATGTTCAGGAGAATGACGGCATAGTTGAGCGCCGCCCCGGATTTCAGTTCGTTCATATCCTAAGAACGCACCGAGAGGACGATTGTTCACACGTTGTCTTGCCACGGCAAAAATTTCACACGCGACGGCGAAAATAAAAAGGGGCTGTACCCATAGGTACAACCCCACCCTTAAAAAACTATTACCTGATGAAACCAGGTAAAATCAGCTAATTAAACAGCTTGATTCCTATGAAAAACGTACGTGGCTGTGTAGGGCCGTAGAAGTAGCCCGAATCACGATACGTACCCTTGTCCAAATCCTTCTGGAAAGCATTGAAAATGTTCTGCACACCACCATTCAACTGAATCTTCAAGTGCTCATTCAGCACGAACGTGTAATTCAGCTTCGTGTTGAAGTCGAAGAAATCGGGCGTATGAACCAGCTCGTCCTTCGTGATGTACGTGAACGGGAAACCGGCTGGAATCTCGTCTGTCGGAGCAAAGTGAGGCACGTGCATACGGCCTGTATAGACCCCCGAGAGCGAGAAGTCGAAATTCTTCCACGGAGCTGCCGTGAAGGTGAAATAACCATAGCAATTCGGTGTACGAGGCATATTCTTGGTACCCATCACCGATTCGTCCTCACTCCAATAAGTCAGTTCGTCATAGCGGCTGCGCTGCACGGTGAAGCCCACCTGCAACGAAGCATCCCGTCCGTGGGCTATCTTCCCGTCGATGTTTACCCCATACACCTTGGCACCCGAACCGTTGCGGCGCTCCTGAAGCGTGTTTCCGTTGGTATCCACACCCACGTTCTGCAAATAGAAGACATCCTTCAGCGAGGTGTAGAAACCTTCTATCAAAAGGTTTGTCTGGAAGTGACCCATCTGTCCGCTCAAATCGACTGAACCACTGAATGAGTTCGACTTTTCGGGCTTCAACCCTTCGGCCAAGTGAATGAGTACCCCCTCGCCACCTACGGCTGTGATGTGGAGGTCTTCGTCGTAAGCCTGCGGAGCGCGGAAACCAGTGGACCACGTCAGTCGTCCCTGGAAGCTTTCACTGGGCTTGTAGAGCATATTCACACGGGGGCTGAAGATGAGGTTATCGATGAGGTTATGGTCGTCGAGACGGAAACCAGCCAAGAGAGTCACATCGTTCATCTTCCATTCATTCTGGAAAAAGGCACTGGCAATCTGCACCTTCTGATGGAGGTCGCGTCCGTAGCCCGGCATCATATCGTGCATCTTGTTATGCTGGTACTCCAACCCTGCCGTAAAGGTAGCCGGCGAGAAGAGCACCTTGTCGAAATTGCCCACATACATACCACCTCCCACGAAAGTAAGGTCATCGGTCTTTCCGTATGCATTCGGGTCCTGCTGAGCGCCGTAATAGCTGTTTCTATCCACGTGCTGGCTCGATGCATAGAACGAAAGCTTGTGCTTGTACTCCTGCCAGAAGAGGTCGTAAGTCAAGCCTCCGCTATTGATGACGTGCTTGGTCTGCTCGGTAATGTCGCTCTCGAAAGGCTCAAGGTCGAACTTGTTACCCCCTCGGCGAAATTCATTGGTAGTGTGGTACTCCAAGTTCAATCGGCTGAATTGGGTAGGGCGATAGTACGCACGAAGTCCAAAGGTGTTCATATTAAGCTTACCGATTTCCGAGAAGCTGTCGCCATCCACATCGTGCGGATTACGGTTTCGGTAGCTCTGATAAACGGCAATGCCATACACATTGTCTTTCGACACGAGCGAAGCATTGGCTCCCATATACTGTTCCCAAGTCTTTCCCCCGATGGAGGACATCGTACTCGACACTTGGAATGAGTTATTGATGGGGTCTTTGGTGATGATGTTGATGGTACCACCCACGGCATTGGCACCGAACAGGGCAGAACCTCCCCCGCGCACCACCTCCACACGTTCAATCATATTGGTCGGAATCTGCTCCAATCCATACACACCCGAAAGGGCGCTGATAATGGGACGGCTATTGATGAGAATCTGAGAATAGGGACCTTCCAGGCCATTGATACGCACCTGCGGGAAAGCACAGTTCTGACAACTGTTCTCCACACGGAGACCGCTTTGGAAATTGAGCGATTTGGCAAGGTCAGTAGAATTCACCGTCTCGAAGAGTTTGGCACTCATCACGTTCACCACCACGGGAGCCATCTTGCGGCTCACCTCATTGCGGTTGGCCGACACCACCACGTCTTCCAGCATAATGTTGTCTTCCTCGAGGGCGATGTGTACATCGGTGGTATATTCCTTGCTTACGGTCACTTTCTTTTCTTGAGTCACAAAGCCCAAAAGCTGTACACGCAGGGTATAGGTACCTGCCGGTATCTTCTTGAAAGTGAAATGTCCCGACTCATCGGATACCGTACCCTCGCCTGTCTCAACAATCAGGATGGTTGCGTATGGCAAATGCTCTTCCGTATCTTTCTCGATTACGTGACCACGAATCACGTTTCCGTGCTTCACCGGATTCACCTCTACAACGGGCTTCAGCTGGGCAGCACGTACATTAGTTGCCACACCCATAGCGATGAGTGCAAGCAACAAAACATATTTCTTCATTAAATGATAAGTTGTTATTTGAATGTTACTGTTCTTTTTCTAAATCTCTCGAAAAGGTCAGCAACACACGGGAGGGGCACGCAGGCTTACGTCCGACAGATAGGCATCGAACAGGAAACGGCACTCGCGCTTGTATTCCAGGGTCTTGAAGAGAGAGAGGCTAATTTCCTCTATGGTCACGAACGTAGGTTCCATCCCCAAGAAGTTGGAGACTTGTGCCATCGTTACAATCTGCGTCTCGGTATGCGAGTGCTGGTCATCGGCCGAAGGGTGCGAGTGTACAATCATTACCCCATTGATATAGTGGATATGGGCAAACATTGTAATGCTCGCCTGATATGCCACGAACAATGTAAGCAGCATCAAGGGGATGAATATGTACCTTCTATTTGGCATCTTTTGCTTAAAAACGGGTGCAAAAGTAGTTTTTTTTCATTAATCAAACAAATCAATCAATAAAAATACCTAATTTTGGGTATCAAATAAAATAAAGACGATTATGAAAAGAAAATTATTGATGTGCATCGTATGTACCTTCTTGTGTCTGACAGGGATTGCACAAAACAAGTTCAACTTATCAGGCATCACTGCCCTGACCAACTTCGGTATCGACTACACGCTGGCCAAGGTGTATGGAGGCAAGGAAACGGGTTATCAATATTGGATAACCTATGAAGACATCAACGAGCTGTTCATCTCCAAGGCAAAGACGTTCGACATCGGCAAGCGTCTGGAAATACCCATCGAAGTGATTTCCCTGCAAGCCGTGAACGAGGCCAACAAAGCCATCAATCCCGACGAAATAAAGACGGAAGACCCCGACTATATGCCTACCGAAGGTCAGATAGCCGATGCCGTAAAGAAACTCCCGATCCGCTCACTCGACGAGAAATTCGGCATCGTCATCTTCTGCCTGTCGATGAACAAGAAAACGGACGTGGGCATCTACCACTTCGTGATATTCAACACCAAGACACGCGATATCATCGAGCAATGGACAAACTCAGGAAAGGGACTGGGATTCACCCTGAAGCAATATTGGGGACACTCGGTGTATCAGGCTTTGAGGAAAATCAAATAAAACATCCAAGTCCACCAGCAAAAGAGTCTGGTTTCTGTGTCAATTTGGGGGCAGAAAAGTTAGCGAAGAATCTCGGAAACATTAAGTGAATGCTCCGAAATTCTTCGCTTCGTCCAACAAACGTCTTCCTCCCCTTAGTCGTCTGAATGACAAAATGTTTTAGTTCCCAGCATTCAAGCCTTGCTCAACACATAGCACACACCTTGCTCGCATTGGAACTGTTCCACCCTTTTGTCACGTATCAACACCAGCATCGCCATACATAACTCCGTTGTGCCGAATGCAGTTATTTCCTGCAATTTGGTTAAAGTATAACGATACCCGGCCTTCATCACATGCATTACTTTCTCGGCATTGACTGCCATCTTGTTCTTGTCCATAGTCTTTGTTCTTTTTTAGTTTTTGAATCATTTAATAGTAACGTCTTTCGTGTCTCAATGTTTCCGTCACATTTTCTTTTAAGCAAAGATAGGTATTTTAAAGACACCATTTATTAAATAAAGATTAAAGAATGTGAGGAGTTGTTTCAAGATAAAAAAAGCCTTAAAACAAAAAAAATCACCCAAACGCTTGCACATTCAAAAAAAAGCCGTACCTTTGCAGCGCTTTTGAAGAAAAGCACTTCCCGACGGAAGTTTTGGAGAGATGGCAGAGTGGTCGATCGCGGCGGTCTTGAAAACCGTTGTACTGAGAGGTACCGGGGGTTCGAATCCCTCTCTCTCCGCTAGGAATAGTGGATGTGCCGAAAG
>JAFXDG010000070.1 GCA_017521285.1 Bacteroidaceae bacterium
AATAATTCACTAATCCGTTTTATTTGCCAATCTTCGACATTCTCTTTTTTCTTTAATGATTTAAGAGCAAAAGTGATCAGCATTGCCAATCTGCTTTGAAATGCCAGATTCTTAGGAGCAGTATTCTTAAACTTTATTGTTCTTCCATTGGATATTTCAACTTCTCTCTTTGAACCGTCCGTAAGATATACATAGTTCATAGGTATTTGAGTAGAAAGTCCAAGAATATTTAAAGCATAAGCTCCTGCTGGGACAATTCTCGCACAATCTCGTTTAGCCATTGCTTCAGCTATCTGGTCAAAAGAAGGTTGCAAAATTCCTAATCCTAATTTTTCTTCAATTACGGGATAGCAATATATACCTTGAGCAACCCTTATTATTACACCTTCATTACAAAGACGTCTTAAACTTTGCCTGATGGCATCTGATGAACCTAAATCAACAAAATCATCAGGAAAGAAAATACTTCCTTTCTCAGATGAAACTATTTGCTGTTTGATTTTAGATGTTATACTATCCATACCTTTGAAATTTGTCACAAAAATACGGCAAATTTGTGACACAGCAAAGGAAATTCACTTAAAACCGCCAAAAGATTTGTCACAAAAATACCGAAAGTTTGTGACAAGGCACAAAAAATGAGTAAGAAACGGCATCACGCAGTCTCTTACCCGACAAGATAGCTTCTCGGGCAAAAGAAGATAGCTTCAAGTGCCAGAGAAGATAGCTTCAAGTGCCGGAGAAGATAGCTCCTTGTCTTTTCCTGATTTCAGTAGACGGTTATCTGTTTCATTAACTACATTCGTAGACGCTTTTATTGAAAGCTCCCTGAAAGTCTTTACACTTCCGTCAGAAATTGCATGATGGGCTATAGTACATAAGTTTCTATCTTCTGTTCTTTTGTTCTTATGTCAAAAAAGAGGAAACACGGTGTCTTTGTGTCCTGTCATTCTATCTCACCCCATGGGTGGAGTTCAAGAATCCGAATTGTTTTCTGGAACAATCCGGATTTTACTACTTGAACTGTTACCATCCTGATTCACTTGTATTTGAACAGGTATTCGCTCCTGCAATTCTTCTACGTGACTGATGATGCCAACGTGGCGTCCTGCTTTGGTGTGGAGTGAACGAAGGGTGTTGATTGCATTCTGAAGAGGTTCTCCGCTGAGAGTTCCAAATCCCTCATCGATGAAGAGAGTATCAACGGAGAGTGTCTGACCAATGTCGCTCAGAGCCAATGCCAACGAAAGGGAAACGAGGAAACTCTCACCACCTGAGATAGTGCTGGCAGCACGACTGACGAAGCCTTGGTAGGCATCTTCAAGGGTGATGACAAATGTTCCTGGTTTCACCTTCAATATGTAACGATCGGTGAGGGTCTTCATATAGCTGTTTGCCGAGTGTATCAGGCTTGTCAGCACATAACTCTGGGCAATCATACGGAACGTCTTGCCAGTAGCATCACCGATGAGCTGATTCATGCGCGACCATTTCTCATAGTCAGCCTTCTTCTTGTCGGCATCCTCAATCAGGGCACCAAGCCGTTCTCTGTTCTCCTTGTCCGTTTTGAGTTCCTGATTGACAGCACCTTTCTTCTCGCCAATTTCTGCAAGCAGTTTCTCCATGACTTCAATCCGTTCAGTGAGTGCATCAAAGGTATCGTCTTCTTCAAATGCCGGTTTCTTTGTCTGATGCTCTGCTACAAGCCTTCCTGCATCGTCGAAGAGAGTCTTCTTGGCAACAACGGTCTCACGAGCCACATTCAATGAATCGTTCTTGCGCGTAATGTCAGCAGATGTATAGGTGCCCAAAACCTCCAAACGTTCCAGGTTGAGTTCAGAGTGTTCTGCAAGGAAACCGTTGAGCTTTGCCTGATTGACATTCAGACATTCTTCCGCTGTCTTCAACTTACTGAGAGCTGTAGCCACAGATGTATTGAGTGTATTAGCCCTTGTGAGCAGGTTCTCCACTTTAGCTATGCCACTTGGCGCGACTTCTGTCCATGAAGGCATAGCCGAAAGGATATTGGCCAGTACATGATGAACATTCTCCACATTGGCTTTTGCCGTTTCGAGCCTGACGGTTAGTGTCTGCTTTTGTTGCACCCTGCTATTGTATTCTTTTGCCGAAGAGACGAGGGAGAATGCAAATTCCTGTGGCGACTCCTTCCAATCTGTCAGCCAGTTGCCAACAATCAGTTCTGATGCTTTCTGTTCCGCATTGCCAACCTCATCAATCTTAGACTTCACTAGTGCTTCGGCTGTAGCGATTCTGCCTTTACATTCATTCAAAGCTTTCTCAGCTTCAGGAACTTTGGCTGCTAAAGCTTCAACACCCTTGCGCCTTGTTTCCAATGCCTTTCGGAGTTTCTTGACTTCTGACTCCAGCGTCTCTCCATTTTTGATTTCAGCATCAAGTCCGTTGAATGTCCCAGTTGTAGATTCTTCGAGCGCAGCAAGGGCAGACAGGGTTGCGCCATCCAGTTCCCCTATGCCACAAACCTTGCAAGCATCCAAAGCTTTCTGTCCAGCATTAGCCACAGACTTGTCTTCATTGGACGATTTATTGTCACGCTCGTAAGCCCGTGATTCGGTTTTGATTTCAGCATCAAGCTTTACTTTTGCATCAACCAAAGCTTTGTATTCCTTTTCTGCTTCATCGTATGCCTTCTTCAAGCCGCTGACAAGAGCAGCCAAATCCTCCTCGTGAGGGAGTGCAGACTTGATTTCCTGACGACAGACAGGACAGATGTCACCTACCTGAAGTTTCAATCGCAGGGTTGAAGCAAACTTATTGACTGTATCACTCTGCTTGTCCAAGTCCTCCTTGCGGACATCCATCTTTATCTTTGCATCATGGATAGGAGCATCCATAGCAGCAGACTTTCCGATCTTTTCATCAAGGACAGCCTTTCGCCCTGCAAGAGCCCTGCGCGTTTCTTCGTATTGAGACTCAGCAGACGCAAGCGTTTCGATGCGATCCTTGGCTGTTGCTATCTTACCCAACAAATCCTTGGCTACATCACGCTTTCCACGCAGCTCTGGCAGATTGAGATTTGCAACAGCATCTTCCTGAGCCTTTACGCCCGACTCCTCTTTCTCGAAATCATTCTTTGCTTTCAGGGCTTCGTCTTTGACTTTTTCATAAACAGGGGTGAGTTCGTCTGTCAGTTTCTTGTTCTCCGACTCAATATCTGCCCGGCTCTTCCCGATTGCCCTGCGCCCTTCACTGACAGTATTCAGATGACCAACGATTGTCTGGGCATTCTCATACACACTGGCTCTATCAGCTTCTGCAGAGACAAATGATTCAATCTCCTTAATTTCAGCATCTATCCTGCCTATCTCCTTTTCTGCATATTTCTGTCCACCCTGCAATTCGGAGTATGTTTCAACCAGCTTGTCAAGAGCCTTCTTCTGCTCTTTTTGAGTGCTTGAAGCCCTGCTTACCTCAGCCATCCACAGGCGGGCATCAATGGTTACATTCCAATCCTTGACAGTTTGCTCCTTCCGCTTGAAATCCTCACTTTCAACAACTTCGTTAGCTGTACGCAAAGCATCGGCTGCATCATTCCTGCCTTTGATCAGGTCGCTATCTTTCTTCAACCAATCACGTTTTGCAATCTCCTTGTCACAGCCTGCTTTCATCTCCTTATATTGATTGTCAAGAGCGGACAGAGTTTCCTGCTTTTCTGTAACTTCCGCATCGGACAGTGTACGAGTGCCTTCTACAAGTCGCTGCGCCTCATCCCATACCTGCTTTTTCTGTCCGGTAACTTCAAATACCTTCGCACCAATCTTTGAATAGACGTCAACACCCGTAATCTTCTCCAAAATCTCTGCCTTCTCGTTATCCTTGCTGTTCAGGAAACGAGTGAACTCACCCTGTGCAAGCATCGTGGTACGGCAGAATTGTTTAAAATCAAGACCAATGGCAGCATGTATTTCTGCCTCAATCTCCTTGTCCTTGGTAAGTGTGCAACCATCATCAAGGTTCTTCAACTGCCAATCCTTTGACTGCACATTACCCGTCACCTTTTTTCTTGCGCGAGCCACAGCCCATGTAGCTTCGTAATGCACATCATTACTGCCAATGAAAGTAAGCGAGACGAATGCCTCCCCCGTATTCCTTCGCATCAACTGACGGGGATCATCTATCTTCAGTGTCTTATCACCATCTTTCGTGTCACCTTCCATCTTCGTTCCTTCCAAACGTGGTGTGTCGGCATAGAGAGCCAGACAGATGGCGTCAAGTATAGTAGATTTGCCGGCACCGGTCTTACCTGTAATCAGGAACACCTCACTACCAGCGAGTGGCTGGGCCTCAAAGTCGATGACTGCATCCTCGATGGATGCTATGTTGTGTATGGTAAGTTTCTGAAACTTCATAGTCAACCCTCCTGCATTAGTCGTTACGTGAATCTGCCGTTATCATTTCCAAAATTTCGTTGAAGAGTTCCGTCATCTCCTCATCAAACACCTTACCAATGTCTTCAGCATACCGCTTGGCAATGTCGATAGGTGCCTCAGACTGAAACTCTTGTACGGTCAACGCCTTTGCTTCAGCCTGCTTCACCGACTTACGCTTAGCATTGATGTGACAAAAACGGCACTCCTTCCCTTTTGTCAAAGCATTTGCCTCGGCATTAGCCTCTACGGGAAGAAAGTCATCAATCTCCACATTCAGACGGATGTATGCAGGAATGTCACTGGGGAAATTGCCCAGCAGTCCCTTGGCCTCTTCCCATGTAGCCATGCCTTCAACTGGCAAAGTCACCAACGGACGAGGATTCTCTATCTCAATCTTTAACACTAAAGGGGAGGCTCCGTGTTTCTCGATTTCTACCAGACTAACAGAATGAGCGTAGTTTTCATCGAAACTGACAGCTATAGGTGTACCGCTATAACGGACATTGTGTTTACCCGTATGTACAAACTGCTCATGGTGAATGTGACCAAGCGCCAAATAATCGTACCCCTCTCCCATTTGCTCCACATTCAAGGAATCGATACCGCCAACAGAATATTCAGAGGAATGGTCATGACCTGTAAAGTCGCACCCCTTCAGCGTGGTGTGGGCAGCAAGTACAACAGGAAGTTCCCGGTCATTCCTTTCAGCCACAATATCAAGAAGCTGTTGAAAGAATCCTTCAGGCAGGTTCCTCTCGTTAACGTATGGAACAGCCACCACATACCCTTTACCTGGCACGTCAATGATATGCTCCTCTATCGACTCCTTATCCAGCGAGCCAATGGTATGCACGTCCAACACCTTCCAAGGAGTGCGGAATATCTCATGCTTTGTTCCACTGTCGTGATTTCCGGCAATTACGACAATCGTCATCCCTGGATTAGCATCGCGAATCTCAATCAACGCCTTCGTGAACATAGTCTGAACTGCAGCCGATGGTTGAGCCGTATGATACACATCGCCACAAAGCAGAAACACATCAGGCTTCTGCTCTTCCACGGTTTTCACCATCTGACGCAGCATCGACTTCTGCTCCTCAGTGCGGTCGTAGTTGTACAGTGTGTGACCAAGATGCCAGTCACTTGTATGGAGAATCTTCATTTCTATCAGTTTTGACGGTTCATTATTCAGATTTATAGTAAAATTAGAATCAGGTAGTCCCTAATCATGGGACGAGTCGGAATATAAACTATAGTTTTCTTATCGTCATAATACAACGAATGACGTATAGTGGTATTTACCTGATTGTCAGCTGCATCAGCTCCTCCAAATTGCCATTGAAGATATTGAGATCGACACGGGTACCGATGCCATCGAGACGGCCACGATCGGTGTGTTGCCAGAATTTCCAAGGGCCTTTATACTCCAAATCCTCCACATAGTAATGAGCAATCCAATAGGGATAATGAGTGAACGGAGGGACATTGAGATAGTTGGTCTTGAACTTATAGGAGGCATAAATGATAGGGGCCACACCATAGTGACGCTCTACAATGGAAAGCCACTTGGCTACACCCTGCTGAAGCTGCTCGACACCACCCTTGCCCATCACCTCAACATCAAGCACAGGAGGCAAATCGCCAGATTGCAACTGTACCTGCCGGATAAAATTAGAGGCCTGAACATCAGCAGGGACATCGGGCAAAAAGAAATGGTAAGCTCCACGAACGATACCATGCTCGCGGACTGTAGAGAAGTTGTAACGGAAACTGTCATCGACGAAGTCTCCACCTTCTGTGGCTTTCATAAAGACAAAGTTGATGGGACGGTCGCGATAGGTCGCCAAACTGACTTTGCCCCAATCAATTTCTCCTTGGTGATGAGATATGTCGATGCCATGAACATAGGGACGGAGAAAATAGATGTCCTGCACTTCATCGCGCAACAGATAAGGACGGAAAAAGAAGAAATAGACAACAACGACATAGACGAGACCAACCAACGAAACACCGCCCCAAATGGCCCATGGAGCCAGTTCACCATCACGCAGAAAAAGGGAACAGATGCGTTGCTTCAGGTTTTGCCAAATGTTTCCTTTCATGGATTTCTTTTTGGCACGACCTTTTTTCTTGCTGGAGGTGTTTTTTCGTGGTTGTCGTTTCATGCAAATTCAAGTACAAATTACAAGGTACACAGACATGTACAATTTACCAATTACAAGGTACAGACATGTTCAATTCAGCAATTCAAAGTAAAGACCGGTACAATTTACAGGGGAACTATTACAAGTACAAGGTACAATTTACCTGGCACCCTTCTTTTCCGAGTATATGGGATAGAATTGTACCTTGCAAATTGTACCTTGTAAATGAATTTATTTGCCTTGCTCGAGAGCCAATGTCTTGGTCGGCTGGTCGCACACTTCAGTAGGACCGAAGTACTGGATAGGACCGGGATAAACGTAAGCAGTCTCGATAGCCCATTCGTCGCGCTTGGCTGCAAATGCCTTGAAAGGAGCACCATCAAGCTTCACGAGAGCCTTCTGGATAACAGGCTTCATCTCACCGTGGCGACGCTCCATGTTCATCATCATAGTGATGGGCACACCACCGGCAATCCACTCTTCAGCAGGAGCTGTTGTGTTGCGTACGCTTGACATGTAACCAGTCTTTCCGTTAGCAATCAGCATAGAAGCTGTGTAACCCAAAGCATAGCAATAGTCGGCATCGTAGTTAGAGGGAGCAGCGCAACGTCCTTCGTAACCGAAGAAGTGGTGCTGGGCAGCAAACTTACCTACGAACTTGCCTTCTTCCTTCCACTGAGCGAGCTTCACAGCTACCATGTCAGAAAGGAGTTTCTCAGTTTCAATCAAAGAAACCTGTACGTTTCCATGGGGGTCACGGTCAAGTGTCAACTGACGGGCAACGCCTTCGGGCAGAGAAGCGTAGATAGCAGCATTCTCTTGAGAGAGCTTAGAGATAACCCACTCGCGCTGGGCGCTCTTCTTAATCATAGCGAACTCTGAACCTTCGGCCAACAGGTCGTTCAACTCTGCAATCAATTTCTTCATGGCAGGAATGAACTCAATCAAACCTTCGGGGATAAGCACTGTACCGAAGTTGTTACCCTGAGCAGCACGGTTGGCTACTGCTTGAGCAATATAGGTTACAACATCGTCGAGTGACATATTCTTAGCCTCAACTTCCTCTGAAACGATGCAGATGTTGGGCTGAGTCTGGAGAGCACACTCAAGAGCAATGTGAGAAGCAGAACGGCCCATCAACTTGATGAAGTGCCAGTATTTGCGTGAAGAATTACAGTCGCGCTGGATGTTACCGATAACTTCAGAGTAAACCTTACAAGCTGTGTCGAAACCGAAAGAGGTCTCAATCATTTCGTTCTTCAAGTCACCATCGATAGTCTTGGGGCAACCGATTACCTGTACACCACACTTCTTGGCAGCATAGTACTCAGCCAACACACATGCGTTGGTGTTAGAGTCGTCACCACCGATAATCACCAATGCCTTGATGCCAAGTTCCTTGATGATTTCAAGACCTTTCTCGAACTGGTCTTCCTTCTCCAACTTGGTACGTCCAGAACCAATGATGTCGAAACCACCAGTGTTGCGATACTCGTCAATGATATCAGAAGTCAATTCCTTGTAGTTGTGGTCAACCAAACCACCAGGGCCGAGGATGAAACCGAAAAGACGGCTGTCCTTGTTAAGCGCCTTGATTCCGTCGAAAAGACCAGAAATCACATTGTGTCCACCGGGAGCCTGACCACCAGAAAGAATCACACCTACGTTGATGGCGGGAAAAGCAGTTGCTTCACCTTCCACAAACTGAATCATAGGCATACCATAAGTGTTGGGGAACAGAGCCTTGATGGCTTCCTGATCGGCTACTGACTGGGTAGGAGCACCCTCTTGTACTTTCACTGCGCCCTTCAAAGCTTTAGGAAGCTTGGGCTGATAAGCTGCACGAGCAATTTGCAATGCACTTTTTGTCATAGTTACTATTCTTTATTAATAAAGTAGAAATTATTCTCTTTTTTACACTTGCTACCGTCCGATTTGACGAACGGCAGTGCAAATTTCGCTCATTTTCACCGATACACAAAGAAAAAGTTTCAAATGTTTGCTTGTAAAAGAAAAAAAAGAGCCATTAAATGCTTTCCTTCTTTCACAAAAGCGCATTTTGCAAAGAAGAGATTGCAGTAAGGAAGAAATAAAGAGTGAAGAGTGAAGAATGAAGAACGAAGAATGAAGAATAAAAAAGGCAATCGAAGAAATCCCTTCAACTGCCTTTCTGCTTGTGAGCGGAAAACGAGGCTCGAACTCGCGACCCCAACCTTGGCAAGGTTGTGCTCTACCAACTGAGCTATTTCCGCAAAAAGAGTTTTTGAAATCGTTACCCTTTCGAATGTGAAGAGAAGGAGACTCGAACTCCCACGACATAACTGTCACTACCCCCTCAAAGTAGCGCGTCTACCAATTCCGCCACCTCTCCATATTTGAAAAGAGTCTCACACATCAGTCCTCTTGTGCCCAGAACAGGACTCGAACCTGCACGTCTCTCAACACTCGCACCTGAAACGAGCGCGTCTACCATTCCGCCACCTGGGCATTGAAGCAAGAACCCTGCGGTTCGCCGACATGTAATCAAAATTTCAAAGAGCGGAAAACGAGGCTCGAACTCGCGACCCCAACCTTGGCAAGGTTGTGCTCTACCAACTGAGCTATTTCCGCATTAGAACGCTTGCTGTATCAGTTATTTCTGATTTGCGGGTGCAAAGGTAGTGCTTTTCTTGATAACACGCAAACTTTCGAGGAAATATTTTCGATAAAAATTCGTCTGTAAATTCTAAATATCTGATAGTCAAGTATAGAAGGAATGAATGATTTTTGTATAAATCAAGCGCGGATTATACAGATTTCTACGATTCTGACAATTTTAGTCGTGAAATCCGCGTAATCCGCGCCTATAAAGTTTTCTGGATTCTATTACTTACGCAAAGCGGCAATATAACCAAGAGCCTCGCGGCACTTTTCGGTTACATATGTCCAATCCTCAGCCTCAACTTTGTCTTTGGGGAAGAGTTTTGAACCCATACCCACGCAGAAGACACCGGCCTTGAACCAAGCGGTAAGATTTTCTTCTGTAGGCTCTACACCACCTGTCACCATCAGTTTTGACCAAGGCATAGGAGCCATCAGCCCCTTCACCAACTTAGGACCAAGAACATCACCGGGGAATACCTTGCAAAGGTCGCAACCCACTTCTTGAGCAGCACCTACTTCAGACACGCTTCCACATCCGGGAGTGTAGGCAACGAGACGACGGTTACAAATCTTAGCAATTTCGGGATTGAACAAAGGACCAACCACGAAATTTGCACCCAACTGGAGATAAAGGGCAGCTGTAGCAGGATCAACTACAGAACCGATACCCAAAGCCATCTCGGGACACTCCTTAGCGGCATATTTCACCACTTCGGCAAACACTTCGTGAGCGAAATCGCCACGGTTGGTAAACTCAAATGCACGCACACCACCGTCGTAGCAAGCCTTAACGACTTTCTTGGCCACTTCTGCATCCTTGTGATAGAAGACGGGCACCATACCTGTGGCCCCCATCTTGTTCAGCACTGCTATCTTATCAAATTTTGCCATAATTTCATTTACAAGGTACAATTTACAAGGTACAATTTGAATTGATTTTATACCTTACAATTGTTGATTATACACTAATTTTTCAATTTTTATTCTTCACCATTTACTTTGGTACGCATAGTAATAATCGCTTTGGTTATAATACACACTAACTCTTAATTTTCTCGATAAAGAGGAAGCAACTTGTCAGCTTTTAAAAGTTCCAATTCCATAACCAATTCCAACCAATAAGCGGTTTCATCCAATTCCTCCTCCACCATCTTCAGCTTGTTCATAAAGTCCCTATCGGACTTACCGATACATGCAGCACGATAATTGGCACCCGGGGATGTTCCCGAACGAACCAGTTGGTTCCCTATACATCTTCCAGATGGAGTATCAGGTAACGCATCCACAACCTTCACAATCCATTTGGCGAAAGTCTTCAAACGTTCCTTTAACTCATCTTTTGTCATGTCATGAATTGACGTCTATCAAATTGTACCTTGTAAATGGTAATTGGTAAATGGAGTTATCGTTGAACACGTCCGTTAGCATTACCACCAGCCAGACTTTCCACTTCGTCAACAGAAACGAGGTTGAAGTCACCATTGATAGTGTGCTTCAAAGCAGAAGCTGCTACGGCAAACTCGAGAGCCTCACCCTGAGTCTCCTTAGTGAGGAGGCCATGGATAACACCACCAGAGAATGAATCACCACCACCTACACGGTCGATGATGGGATTGATGTCGTAACGCTTAGAAGTGTAGAACTCCTTACCGTTGTAAATCATAGCCTTCCAACCGTTGTGAGTAGCTGAGAATGACTCACGGAGTGTAGAGATGACATACTTGAAGTCGAACTCCTTAGCCATCTGCTCGAAAATTCCCTTGTAGCCTTCAGCGTCGGTATTTCCACCTTCCACATCAGCATCGGGCTTGAATCCGAGGCAAAGTTCGGCATCCTCTTCATTACCGATACATACATCTACATACTGCATCAAGGGACGCATGATTGACTGGGCCTTTTCCTTTGTCCACAACTTCTTACGGAAGTTAAGGTCAACAGAAACTGTTACACCATGACGCTTGGCAGCCTCGCAAGCCAATTTGGTCAACTCGGCAGCCTTGTCAGAAATGGCCGGAGTGATACCTGACCAGTGAAACCAATCAGCACCTTCCATGATGGCATCGAAATCGAAATCGCAAGGATCGGCTTCGGCGATAGAAGAACCTGCACGGTCGTAAATAACCTTACTGGGACGCATAGAAGCACCTGTCTCCAAGTAATAGATACCTACACGATTACCTCCACGAGCAATATAATCGGTCTTCACACCATACTTGCGCAATGCATTCACAGCAGACTGACCAATTTCGTGAGTCGGCAACTTAGTTACGAAGTAAGCCTCGTGGCCATAGTTGGCACAGCTGACAGCCACATTGGCCTCACCACCACCATATACCACATCAAACACGTCTGATTGAACAAAACGACGGTTTCCCGGAGTTGAAAGGCGAAGCATAATCTCGCCCAATGTTACAACTTTTCCCATAATTGTATCTTTATGAATAGATTATAATTAATGATATTCTACACATTTCACCCACACTTTATCAAGGCATGAATATACACCTTATCTGTGTGCGTGCACAAAGATACACCTTTATTTCCTAATCTACCAAAAAAAACAGCCAATAATTGAGTTTTTACAAAGAAAAATCCTTTTAAAGGTTGTTATTTCATAAATTATGCTTAATTTCGTGCCCGTTAACGCAAGGACAACAATTTAAGGGAAAGAGGGGAGTTGCATTCCCTATACCTTATTATATTAATATACATTATGGACAAATTGCCAGAAAGAATACGAATCAAGGACATTGCCCGCTTGGCCGAAGTGTCGGTAGGCACCGTTGATCGTGTATTACACGGACGTCCCGGAGTGTCGAAAAGCAGCAAGGGACGTGTGGAAGAAATTCTAAAAGAGCTGAACTACCACCCGAACGTTTATGCCAGTGCATTGGCTTCGAACAAGAAATACCTGCTCGCCTACATCTTACCCGAACACAAAGAAGGAAGTTACTGGTGCGACATTGAAAAAGGTATAAAGTCCGGCTCCGAAGCATTCAACGACTTTCACCTATCCATTTCTCCGATATATTACGACCCATATACCCCTACAACATTCGACACATGCATACAAGAGGTATTGGCTCTGAATCCCGATGGTGTGGTAATTTCTCCTACCCTACCTGAAAAAACTTTTTCCCTCGTAGGGGAATTAAATAAAGCTGAAATACCCTTTGTTTTCGTGGATTCCAACATCGCTGAACTGAATCCGTTGGCATTTTTCGGACAGAACTCCGTACAAAGCGGATATTTTGCCGGAAGTATGCTGATGCTGTTGGCACAACAGGCAAATCAGGTGGTCATTTTTCGCCATATACATAACGGAAAAAACAGACTGATGAACCAGCAACAAAATCGCGAAAAGGGATTCAGAGAATACATGAGCAAATATCATCCCCATTGCCAGATATTGGAAGTGGACGTAGATGTAAAACTTAATTCACAAGAAGTAGAAGCACTGCTCAACACTTTCTTTTCGGAACATCCTGACATCAAATGTGGACTTACGTTAAATTCACAAGTCGGAGTGTTCGGCGAATACATTGAGAAACACAACCTCAACAATTTCCATCTGTTAGGATATGACCTGCTTGAGCGGAATATCAAATGCTTGAAAAATGGTTCGGTACGTTTCCTCATTGCCCAGCAACCCGTCATGCAGGGCTACAACTGCATCGATAGCCTCTGCCGATACCTGATATTCAAGAAAGAGGTGAAGCAGTTCAACTATATGCCCATCGATTTGCTGACGGCAGACAATGTGGATTTTTACCAAGAAGTGCGCGAACAATAAAGAGACAATGAGATTTAAACAATAAAATAGAATAACTACCTGATATGGAAACTAAGTATCTAAAGATCAACACGGCTGACAATGTTGCCGTTGCCATTCAATCCCTGAATGCAGGGGAATGTATCACAATTGACGGAGAAGACATCCACGTCTTGCAAGATACACCTGCCGGACATAAAATCATGCTCACCGATTTGGCCAAAGGTGAAGACATCATCAAGTACGGCTACCCTATCGGACATGCTACCGAAGACGTTAAAAAAGGCCAATGGGTGAACGAGAACCAAATCAAGACCAATTTGGCCGGATTACTTGACTACACCTATAATCCTGTGAAAGTCAACCTTGACATCCCCAACGAAGGGCTTACCTTCAAGGGCTATCGTCGCAAGAATGGCGACGTGGGTGTGCGCAACGAAGTATGGATTATACCAACCGTAGGATGTGTCAACGGTATTGCCAACCAATTGGCCGAACGTCTGCGCCAAGAAACTGGCGGAAAGGGAGTGGATGCCATCGTATCCTATCCCCACAACTACGGATGCTCCCAATTGGGCGATGACCATGAAAACACCAAAAAGATTTTGCGTGACATGGTGCTTCACCCCAATGCCGGTGCCGTGTTGGTAGTAGGTCTTGGATGCGAAAATAACCAACCGGACGTATTCAAAGAATTTGTTGGCGAAGTGGATTCGGAGCGCGTACAATACATTGTAACCCAAAAAATTGAAGGCGATGAAGTGGAAGAGGGCATGAAGGTGCTGCGCCAGATATACGAAGTGGCCAGCAAAGATGTACGCACCGATGTACCTTTAAGCGAATTGCGTGTAGGTCTCAAATGTGGTGGTTCAGACGGTTTTTCAGGTATCACCGCCAATCCGTTATTGGGAATGTTCAGCGATTTTCTGATTGCACAAGGAGGAACCTCCGTACTGACAGAAGTACCCGAAATGTTCGGTGCAGAAACCATCCTGATGAATCGTTGCGAAAACAAGGAGCTGTTCGAACAAACAGTGAGCCTCATCAACGACTTCAAGAGTTACTTCCTCTCTCATGGTGAACCCGTGGGCGAAAATCCTTCACCCGGAAACAAAGCCGGAGGTATCTCCACATTGGAAGAAAAGGCTCTCGGCTGTACCCAAAAGTGTGGAAAGGATTATGTGCGTGGCGTGATGGGATATGGCGAACGCCTTTCAAACAAGGGATTGAACCTTCTTTCAGCTCCTGGCAATGATTTGGTTGCCTCTACGGCTTTGGCTTCATGCGGTTGCCACATGGTACTTTTCACCACCGGACGCGGCACACCATTCGGCACATTCGTCCCCACCATGAAGATTTCCACCAATTCAACCTTGGCCCAAAACAAGCCTACATGGATTGACTTCAATGCCGGTGTCATTGTTGAAAATGAACCGATGGAAGTGACTTGTCGCCGATTCATCGACTACGTCATCCGCGTAGCCAGTGGCGAAGAGGTCAACAACGAAAAGAAGGGCTACCGTGAAATAGCCATCTTCAAAACAGGCGTAACACTCTGATTTTAGTGGAAAACGAAGAATGAAGAGTGAAGAACCATAGGACAAAAACTATCGGATTCTTCACTCTTCATGCTTCACCCTTATGTATATAATTCATTTCTCGTCCTCACTTTTATGGAAAATTGTAAATGCAAATGGTTCTCCCTCACTCCCCTACTCGTCTTTTTAGTGCTCTATTTGGTCACCTCCATTTTGGTGAATGACTTCTACAAAGTCCCCATCACAGTAGCCTTTGCCGTGTCATCCATTTATGCCGTCTGCACCACACGGGGAAGACCTTTAGACGAACGCATCAAACAATTCTCCCAAGGAGCCGCGACTCCCAGCTCCATGCTGATGATATGGATATTCATCCTGGCCGGAGCTTTTGCCCAGTCGGCCAAAGAAATGGGAGCTGTAGATGCGACAGTGAACCTGACTCTACAATTCTTACCTGAAAGTATGCTTCTGCCAGGCCTGTTTCTGTCCGCCTGCTTCATCTCTCTCTCCATCGGCACTTCGGTAGGCACCGTTGTGGCTCTCACTCCGATGGCCATAGGTATTGCTGGCCAAACGGGCGGAAACCTCCCTATGATAGTAGCTATTGTTTTAGGTGGCGCTTTTTTCGGTGACAACCTTTCCTTCATTTCCGACACAACCATCGTGGCCACCCAAACACAACATTGCCGCATGAGCGACAAATTCCGCGTCAATATCCGTATCGTTCTGCCTGCCGCTCTCCTAATCTTGGGACTTTATGTCTTTTTAGGTCTGTCACTGGAAGCTCCCACCGAATTAAAAGCCGTCGAATGGTACAAAGTCATCCCCTATTTGGTTGTCCTCATCACAGCCCTATGTGGTATGAATGTCATGCTGGTACTCACCATCGGTCTCGCTCTTACGGGTCTCATGGGTATCAGCCTCGGCTGTTACGATTTTTTCGGCTGGCTGGATGCAATGGGAAAAGGCATCATAGGTATGGGAGAGCTCATCATTGTCACCCTATTGGCTGGCGGAATGCTTGAACTCATCCGACAAGGGGGAGGTATAGATTACATCATAGAAAAACTGACCCGACGCATCCAAGGCAAACGTGGAGCTGAACTGACAATAGCCTCACTCGTCATGCTCACCAATGTATGTACGGCCAACAACACCATTGCCATTATGACCACAGGTCCCATTGCCTACGACATTGCAAACCGCTTCGGAATAGACACTCGCAAAAGTGCCAGTCTGTTAGACACTTTCAGCTGTTTCACCCAAGGCTTCCTACCCTACGGAGCACAGATGTTGATGGCTGCTGGTCTCGCTTCAATTTCACCAGCCAGCATCATCGGCTATCTATACTACCCTATGATTATGGGACTCTTCGCTTTGCTCAGCATCCTTTTACGCTATCCACGGCAATACTCCTGAATCCAGAAGACTCCTAAACTTACTCTCACAGGCACGGTTTATCGGATTCCACAAACAAGAAAACGCCTTTACAAACAAAGGTTGTGTCAATCTGTGTAATCTGTGTCTGATTTTCTTATATCGAATAAGGTGCTGAAACGAAGTTTTTGCCTACGTTTCTTTGTACATCTAATTTTTATTCATATTTTTGCGCACTATTTCCAAACAATGCCTATGTATTGTGTAGCGACTAACTGACGACATGCAAGAGACCAATTACATTATTGAAGTCCAGAACGTATCCAAATACTTCGGAGAGAAAATAGCTCTGGACAACATCAGCTTGAAAGTGAAGAAAGGCGAGTTTGTCACTATTCTGGGTCCTTCGGGATGTGGAAAGACAACATTGTTGCGCTTGATTGCAGGATTCCAAACCGCATCAGAAGGTGAGATCCGCATCAGCGGGCAGGAGATCACACTGACTCCTCCACACTTGAGGCCAGTTAATACCGTATTCCAAAAATATGCTCTTTTCCCTCACTTGAACGTGTTCGATAATATTGCCTTCGGCCTCAAACTGAAAAAACTTCCTTCGTCCATCATCGAAAAGAAGGTGAAAGGTGCACTGAAGATGGTAGGTATGACCGATTATGAGTACCGCGATGTGGATTCACTCTCGGGCGGACAGCAACAACGTGTTGCCATCGCTCGTGCCATTGTAAACAATCCTGAAGTCCTTTTGCTGGACGAACCCCTTGCCGCACTCGACTTGAAAATGCGCAAGGATATGCAAATGGAATTGAAGGAACTACACAAATCGTTAGGCGTGACATTCGTCTATGTGACCCACGATCAAGAGGAAGCACTAACGTTAAGTGATACTATTGTGGTGATGAGCGAAGGACGCATCCAACAAATAGGTACACCTATAGACATCTACAATGAACCTATCAATTCCTTTGTAGCCGACTTCATCGGCGAGAGCAACATTTTGAACGGAACTATGCAGAAAGACAAGCTGGTAAGCTTTGCCGGACATGAATTTGAGTGTGTCGATGAAGGATTTGGTGAAAATACCCCTATTGATGTAGTCATCCGTCCCGAAGACATCTACATTTTCGATCCCTCAGATGCTGCCCAACTCAGAGGAACGGTAACCAGCTGTATCTTCAAGGGGGTGCATTACGAAATGCTGGTACAAACCGAAGAGGGATACGAACTGATGGTACAAGACTATAATTGTTTTGAAACCGGACGCGAAGTGGGCCTATTGGTTAAGCCTTTCGACATTCATGTTATGAAGAAAGAGCGCACTTGTAATACATTTGAAGGCCATCTGGTCGATGAGAATCATGTGGAGTTCCTCGGACAAGAGTTTGAATGTTTACCTGTGAAAGACATTGAAGCTGGTGCTACAGTAAAGGTAGAAGTGGATTTCGACCGTGTAATTCTTCAAGACAATGAAGAAGATGGTATGCTGACTGGCGACGTAAACTTCATCCTCTACAAAGGCGACCATTATCACCTGACCGTCCACTCCGATTGGGACGAAGACGTATTTGTCGATACCAACGATGTGTGGGACGACGGCGATCGTGTGGGTATAACAATAGCTCCCGAAGATATAAGAGTAATAGGTTGTTAAAAGAGTTGACTTGTTAACTATTAGAAAAATGCTGAACAAACTGTCTCAATTCTTTATGCGCCGCAGGAACTGGTCGATTCCTTATGCCATCTTCCTGTTGGTCTTTGTGGTTGTTCCTTTGGTACTTATCGTAGCCTATGCCTTTACCGACGAAGAGGGAGCCTTCACATTGGGTAATTTCCGCAAGTTCATGATGCATCCCGAGGCCATCAACACCTTCATCTACTCAATAGGCATCGCCATGATTACCACCATTTTCTGCTTGATATTGGGTTATCCGGCCGCCTACATCATGAGCCAGAAACAGTTCAACACTTCCAAGACAATGGTGGTACTATTCATTCTGCCCATGTGGGTAAACATCCTCATCCGTACACTGGCAACCGTAGCATTGTTTGACTTTTTGAAACTGCCGTTGGGCGAAGGGGCATTGGTGTTCGGTATGGTCTATAACTTCTTGCCGTTCATGATTTACCCAATCTATAACACATTGCAAAAGATGGATCAGAGCCTCATTGAAGCGGCACAAGACTTGGGAGCCAATCCTCTGAAAGTTTTCACTAAAATAGTGCTTCCCCTCTCTATGCCTGGTATTTTCAGCGGCATTCTCATGGTGTTCATGCCCACGGTATCCACCTTTGCCATTGCTGAACTACTGACAATGAACAACATCAAACTCTTCGGTACCACAGTGCAGGAGAATATCTATAACGGAATGTGGAACTATGGTGCGGCTCTGTCACTCATCATGTTGCTGCTGATTGCCATCATGTCATTTTTCAGCAACGACGAAGACAGCGTACAAAATGAAAGCGGAGGTGTAATATGATAAAGACAATTCTCGCCAAAGGGTACTTGTGGTTGCTGTTAGCCCTACTCTACTCCCCCATATTGATTATTATGGTTTTCTCGTTCACCGAAGCTAAGGTATTGGGCAACTGGACGGGGTTCTCGTTCAATCTCTACAGTTCCCTATTCTCTGGAGGTATGCATCATTCGCTGACGAACGCCATCATCAATACATTTGTCATCGCACTGATAGCCGCTACCGTCTCTACGGCCTTGGGAAGCATTGCAGCCATTGGCATCTATAATCTACGGAGCCGCCAGCGCACAGCCATGAACTTTGTGAACAACATCCCCATTATGAACCCTGACATTATCACTGGTGTATCGCTCTTTCTGCTCTTTGTCAGCTTCGGCATTTCGCAGGGATTCACCACCGTCGTGTTGGCCCATATCTCTTTCTGTACACCATACGTAGTGCTCAGTGTGATGCCCCGTCTAAAGAAGATGAACCCTAATATCTATGAAGCAGCACTTGACCTTGGCGCCACTCCTTTCCAAGCATTGAGAAAGGTGATATTGCCTGAAATATTACCTGGCATGATCAGTGGCTTCATCTTGGCATTCACTCTCTCGATTGATGACTTTGCCGTCACCATTTTCACTATCGGTAATGAAGGATTGGAAACCCTCTCCACCTACATCTATGCCGATGCACGCAAGGGTGGTCTTACGCCTGAGTTGCGTCCCCTTTCAACCATTATATTTGTCACCGTGCTCGTCCTCTTGATCGTCATCAACCGTCGGGCAGAGAAACAGAAACAAGAATGAAACACCTCCTTCCTCTCCTCCTCGCCTTCCTCACCTTAGGCAGTTGCGGGCGTTCCCAAGAAGAGCGTAGCAAAATACTGAAAGTCTATAACTGGGCCGACTATATCGACGAAGATGTGCTGGCCGAGTTTCCCGAATGGTACAAGGAACAGACGGGCGAAGACATCAAGGTCATCTACCAAGTGTTCGACATCAACGAAGTGATGCTCACCAAGATTGAACGTGGCCATGAGGACTTCGACGTGGTGTGTCCCTCGGAGTACATCATTGAACGAATGATGAAGAAGGAGATGCTGCTCCCCATTAACCGAGACTTTGGGAAGACTCCTGACTACATCCACAATTTGGCTCCCTACATACAAGACGAGTTAAACAAGATGATTACCGACGGACGCCGGGTGACCGACTATGCAGTGCCTTACATGTGGGGAACAGCCGGTACTCTCTACAACACAGAACTTGTCACCGAAGAGGAAGCCATGACTTGGAAAAGCCTTTGGGATCCGAAGTTTACCAACAAGATATTGATGAAGGACAGCTACCGCGACTGCTATGGTACGGCCATCATCTATGCCAATACCGAACGGTTGAACAAGGGAGAGGTCACTGTGGAGCAGTTGATGAACGACAATTCCACCGAAGCCATTGCCACCGCAGAAGAATACCTGAAGCTGATGAAACCCAATATTGCAGGTTGGGAAGCAGACTTCGGCAAGGAGATGATGACCAAAGGAAAGGCTTGGATTAACTTCACCTGGAGCGGTGATGCCGTATGGGCTATCGAAGAGGCCGATGCTGTAGGAGTGGAGCTCGACTATGTGGTTCCCCAAGAAGGAAGCAATGTATGGTTCGATGGTTGGGTAATTCCCAAGTACTCCCGAAACGTGAAGGCTGCCAGCTACTTCATAAACTACATGTGCCAATCAGACATTGCTTTGCGCAACATGGATGCCATCGGCTACGTTTCGGCCGTGGCAACCGACGAGATATTGGAAGAGAAGATTGATTCTACCCTTGAAAATTACTCCGACCTCAGCTATTTCTTTGGTCCTCATGCCGACAGTGTGCAAGTGGACCCCATCCAGTATCCCAGCCGTGAAGTGATAGAACGTTGTGCTGTCATCCGCGACTTCAGCAACAAAGAAGACCTCGAAAAGGTACTTGAAATGTGGAGCCGTGTCAAGGGGGACAATCTCAATGCCGGCCTTGTACTCTTCATCTTTGCTGTCATCGGAGTGCTCTTCATCTCCTTATTGGCCAATAAGATAAAGAAGTACCGCCGCCAACAGCAACGCAACCGCTATCGCAGAAAGCGCCGTAACAAGCGTAAGTAAATCCCCAAAGGGTGATTACTCCTTAATAAGGAAGGAGACCATTACTTCTTGACGTGGAACTGCCCCGTAATTTCTTTCTCCAGTTCGGGAGAAAGCTGAAAGGCACGCTTCAAGTCTTCAGCAGCCCCACGATGATTGCCTGACAAATGGCGGGCACGGCCACGCTCGTAGTAAGCTTTGGCATAGTCAGATGCCAGACTGACAATCTTGTCGTACATCAAAATAGCATCGTCAACCTTGCCTTGTGCCATACACATGGCTGCGGCATACATCAGGTTCTCTATCAGGGGAGAGGATTGAGTCGGATTGTTACTTATCATAGTCATACCTTATTATATATACAAATACATCAGCGCCCCACCTTCCGTATCCACTCGCCATACATCTCGATTTGCTCTTCGGCTTGCAAGTAATGGAGCACATCCACAGCCTTCTCTTTCGAACAAAGTGTTTCGGCTCTATCGAGAAAAGCCGGAAGAGAGACTTCCCCACCCTCGGCCAACATGGTTTCCACCAACAGACAAACTTCACTGAACACACCACGCTTGAGTCCTGTGGGATGGTTGCTCAGACAGACATCGCATTGTCCGCAATCGTGCTCGTTCTTCTCACCGAAATAATACAGGAGCATACGGCTGCGACACTTGTTTGTCGAAATGGCATACTCAATCATAGCACCAATGCGGCTCTCGTAAGCCTTCTTACGCTCTTCATATACGGAAGGGGGAATCACCAGCCGTTCCTTCTCTTCGCGACGGCGGGTGTAGCGTATGAGAGGTGTCTTCTTGTGGGGTATATATCTGATGATACGATTGAAGTTCAGAGACTTCAGTATCTCGTACACATGGTGATAGTCCAAGCCGGCATGATGGGCCAACAGATGCTCGTCGATATAGACATAGTCGGTGAAAAGCCCCGTGTAAGAACGGAGAAGCACCCGAAGAAGATTCTCGGTATCAGCATCGTCACGAGTAGCATACAGTTCGTCACGACGGACAGCGAACATCAGGCGCGAGGCATTCTCCTGTTCATCCACATATTCAATATACCCTGCTTGGGTAAGGATGCGCAAAGCACTATCTACGGGAACAGGGAAATGCTTGAAGTTACGGCAAAACTTGTCGAGGTCAAATTCATAAGTCACCCCCTCGCCACTACCCATGGCAAGTTGGTAGTAATAACTCAGGTGTTCATACACTTCACGAATGAACTCCTTGTCGGGATATGTGTTGGGGATGCGTTGTTTCAGGGTCTGTGTATCGCGCGAGCTGACCAACAGTACAGCATAGGCAAAACCTCCGTCGCGGCCGGCACGTCCGGCTTCCTGGAAATAAGCCTCTGGTGAATCGGGCAAATCCACATGCACCACCAACCGGACATCGGGCTTGTCGATACCCATACCAAAGGCATTTGTGGCTACCATCACACGCGACTCACCCCTCTGCCATTTTCCCTGACGGATATCTTTATCAACATTAGGCAGGCCAGCATGATAGAATTCGGCAGTAATGCCTTGCTGTCGCAGAAACTCGGCCACTTCGCGCGTACGGTTGCGGCTACGGGTATAGACAATGGCACAACCGGGAATACGTTGCAGGATATGGAGCAGTTCGTTCACCTTGCTGTCCGTCTGGCGCACCACGTATGCCAAGTTCTTGCGTTCGAAACTCATGCGGAAGACATTCTCCTGCTTGAAACCGAGGCGTACCTGTATGTCCTTCACCACTTCGGGAGTGGCAGTAGCCGTCAAAGCCAACACCGGCACCCCAGGCAACAGTTTGCGTATCTCGGCAATCTGCAAGTAAGCAGGTCGGAAGTCATACCCCCACTGCGAGATACAATGACTCTCGTCCACCGTAATCATACTCACAGGGATGCGCTTCAGCTTGACTTGGAAGAGTTCGGAAGAAAGACGTTCGGGGGATACGTAAAGGAACTTGTATCCGCCATATATGCAGTTCTCAAGAGCCACGATAATCTCGTCGCGCGTCAGCCCCGTATAGATGGCCGCCGCCTTGATACCGCGTGCACGCAGGTTGTTCACCTGATCCTTCATCAGGGCAATCAAGGGAGTGATGACCAGGCACAGTCCCTCTTGTGCCAAGGCTGGTACCTGAAAGGTGATACTCTTGCCCCCGCCTGTAGGCATGAGGCCGAGCGTATCGCGCCCGCTACCGATGCTTTCAATGATGTCCTCCTGAATACCACGGAAAGCTGTGTAGCCCCAGTATTGCTGCAATATGTCGAGATAGGTCACGACTCTTCAAACGGTTTGATGTCTTCGATGAGCAGTTGCACTTCGCCATGCTTGTGCGTGTTCTCCTCTATGGTGTAGCAAATGTCGAAGGCACGTTTAGTCTTGATGTAGCGGGCCTGCGAACTCTGCCCAAAGGCAATGCCGTTCATCACATTGTTACTCTTGTTGTCCACCAGCTCCAACTTGATGTGTTCCTGGTCGCGCCCCACCACCTTGCTGGTGCCATAGTCATATACCTGATGGGTGCAGAAGACGGGCTTATGGTTATCAGGACCAAAGGGATTGAAGCGCTTCAAGTCGTTGAAGAACTTGTTGGATATCTCCTTGAAGTCCAGCTCGGCATCAATGTTGATGGTAGCTCTTGTCTGCTCGGGCAGGATGTGTTCGGTGACATACTCCTCGAAGCGGCGGGTAAACTCCTCCACATGTTCAATCTTCATGGAAAGTCCGGCAGCATAGGTGTGTCCGCCAAAGTTCTCCAACAGGTCGCGGCAATGCTCGATAGCCCTATAGACATCGAAACCCGACACTGAACGGGCAGAACCCGTTGCCATATCGCCGGTACGGGTAAGCACCACAGCCGGGCGGTAGTAAATCTCCGTCAAACGGCTGGCCACAATACCAATAACGCCCTTGTGCCACTGTTCGTTGAAGATGACGATGCTGCGCCGGTCGCTCAGTCCCTCCAGACCCTCCACAATCTTGTTGGCCTCTTCGGTCATGGCCTTATCCAAGTCCTTGCGAGTCTCGTTGTACTGATTTATCTGGTTGCTCTTCTCGATGGCAGCCTTGAAATCGCGTTCGGTCAACAAGTCAACGGCCTCCTTACCATTCTGTATGCGTCCGCTGGCATTGATGCGGGGACCAATCTTGAAAATAATGTCCCCCATGGTTATCTCCTTGTCACTCAACCCACAGACATCAATGATGGCCTTCAGCCCCACACTGGGGTTGGAGTTTATCTGTCGCAAACCATGATAGGTGAGCACACGGTTTTCGCCCATGATGGGCACGATA
Organism: Bacteroidaceae bacterium; assembly: GCA_017521285.1. Classification (GTDB taxonomy): domain Bacteria; phylum Bacteroidota; class Bacteroidia; order Bacteroidales; family Bacteroidaceae; genus Phocaeicola_A. The sequence goes on from JAFXDG010000070.1 coordinate 23,775, forward strand.
TCGCTGGCCACACTCACGGCCACCAGATCAAGCAGCGGTGTCAGGTGGCTGAACTCGATACCATTATCCTTGGCAAAGGCTTGCATGAACTTGAAGCCCACACCACACCCCGACAAGTGGGGATAGGGATAGGTGGCATCTGGCCGCTTGGCATTCAGGATGGCCACAGCAGGCGGCAACTCATCATCGGGCACATGGTGGTCACAAATGATGAAGTCGATACCCTTTTCCTTGGCATAGGCTATCTCCTCGATGGCTTTGATACCACAATCCAACACAATCACCAGTTTTACACCGGTCTCCACGGCATAGTCCACTCCCTTGTAGGTCACGCCATACCCCTCGTTGTAACGATCGGGGATGTAATAGTCCATGTTGGAGTAGAACTGTTGCAGGAATTTGTACACCAGCGCCACGGCCGTTGTACCATCCACATCATAGTCGCCCCACACCAAGATACGCTCTTTGCGCCCCATGGCCTCGTTCAAGCGGGCCACGGCCTTGTCCATGTCCTTCATCAGGAAGGGGTCATGCAGCTCACTCAAGTGCGGACGGAAAAAGCGCTTGGCTTCCTCGACCGTACGGATGCCACGTTCCCTGAGCAGACGACACAGCACGGGACTTATGCCCAATTGCTTGGATAACTCCTTAGCCGCCTCGATATCTCTTTTGGTGGGTGATTGGTAAATCCATTTGTTACTCATTTATATATGTTTTTATTTCTTTTTCTTATCTCAGTGTCAGCGCGTTACGGCCAACGGAAAGGGCACAGCCAAGGCTGCTATATAGTGATTGCGGCACATCGGGCCACATTTGAACGGGTAAAGATACAAAAAAGATACGATATGCAACCTTTTTCTACATTATATTTAGACTTTTTAAATGTATGAGCTTTCTGTGCCCTATTCTCAAACCAGGTTTCCAAATTCCATTTTGACAGGCTGAAACCACCCCCTTGAAGACACAGGTGGGACACCTTCAGAGACACAGGTGGGTCTCCATCAGAGACACAGGTGGGTCTTCAACGGAGACACAGGTGGGTCTTCAACGGAGACACAGGTGGGTCTCTGAGCAAGACACAGGTGGGTCTTCAGCAGGGGTACAGGCCGGTCTGTAAAGAGGCCCAAAAACACCCTCATAAAGGAGACGACAGAGACATCTTGATGTCGGAAGAAAGGACATCAAGATGTCGTACGAAAGGAGAACTTGATGTCATGCGAAGGGAGAACTTGATGTCGTGAAGGAGGGGATAAAAGAAAAAGAAAGGCACAGATTATACGGATTGTCCCGATAGCCGACAGCCGGACAAACAGCCATCATATCGTGCAATCCGTATAACCCGTGCCTGAAAGAGAGGCGGAAGAACTTGGATTACTTCAAGTTCAACTTCTTCTTGATGTCCTTGGGCAGAGCGTCCTTGTGTACCACAATGTTCATGGTCTTGTAGCGGACGAAAGCTTTAGAAGCATACCAGATACCTTCATACTTGCCGGCCTTGCCCCATGAGTTCTTCACCAAGTAGTACTCAGTACCCTGCTGGTCTTTTGCCTTGCCGTAGATGAGCATACCATGGTCGTCAGTGGTTTCCCAATTGTCGTAGCCCTGCTGACGCTCTTCTTGCGTGCACCATTTCTGAGGCATCGGACGGTTAATGGCCTCAGCCTTCTCGGCTGCTGTCATCTTCAACCAACGGGCCATATCACTGCCTCCCAATTCCTGACTCTTCTTCAGGTCGGGCATTACAGCCAGTCCGTTACGGGTAAAGCCTTCCTCGCTCACGTCTGAACCCCATGCGATGGTGTAACCCTTGTCGATAGCATTGTCAAACACCTGCATCAGCTCGTCAATGGGCAGGTTGTAAGACTGTGCCCAACGCCAGTTGTCCTGAATCTCCAACACGAACTTCTCGTAGAAGGGATGATGAGTGTATGAGGTAAGCGATACATAGTCGTCGGCATTCAACCCCAATGTTTCATAGAAGCTTTGCGGAGTATATTCCTTGCCATTGTAGGTGAACTTCTCGGGGCGGACACCGAGGTAAGCGTCATAGATGCCCTCCAAGCCCTTGCGCCACAGCGGAGTGCCATCGGGAGACATTTGCAGTTTCTTATGGTTGCCCTTGGCGATAGCTGCCACATAAGCATCAGTGACGGCAGAGAGTTCGGTATGGTTGGAAAGGGTATCGCCATACATCACACCGGGACGCATCTCAGCCTCGGGAATAAGGCCGAAGGTCTTCATGCCATAGAGCACATCGTAGAACGAACCACCCTGTGAGAAAGAGGCATCACCATGAGTACGGATAGCCTTGTCAGCACGGTCCATATAGGTGTTGTAAACGATGTACATCTCTGAAAAGTCATACTCGCCCTTGCCCATGCGGAGGAGTTCAGCCTCAATGAAGCTCAACGTAGAGTAGCACCAGCAGGTTCCTGCACGGTTCTGGTCCTTGATACTGGTAATGGGGTTCTCCTTCACAGTAGTGAATACGAAGCCTGTCGTGTCGGCCTTAGCAGCCTCTTGTGCCATAGCTCCCATGCCCACCAAGGCGAGAGCGGCCAATGTCAATTGTTTCTTCATTTGTCTTTTATCTTTATTACTTAGTTATTAGTTCCTGTTTTATTGCACCTCCACTTGTCATTCCCCACTCATCATGGCTTCCACTTCATCTACATAGAGGGGAATTCGCTTTTGGCCAAGGAAACGAGAGCCGGTGGAAGTAATGAGCACGTCATCCTCGAGACGGATACCTCCAAAGTCCTTGTACTTCTCGATGGCATCGTAGCAAAGGAAGTCGGTGTGCATACCATCAGCGCGCCATTGGTCAATAAGGGCGGGAATGAAATAGATACCCGGTTCATCGGTAATGACGAAACCCTCTTGCAAACGACGTCCCATACGCAGGGAAGCCAATCCGAACTGAGAAGAAGGACGAATCTCATCATCATAACCGACGTAGATTTGTCCGAGGTCTTCCATGTCATGCACATCCAATCCCATCATGTGACCGAGACCATGAGGCATAAACAGGGCATGTGCACCGGCAGCTACAGCCTCGTCCACATCGCCACGCATCAGACCCAGCTCCTTCAATCCGCGAGCCAATGTGCGGCAGACCTCCAAGTGCACCTCTTTCCATGTATTACCCGGACGGGCATGGTCGATGGCACAATCGTGGGCTGCAACCACGATGTTATAGACTTCCTTCTGACGCTGGGTGAACCGTCCTCCAACAGGCATTGTACGAGTGAAGTCAGAGCAGTAGTTCATGTTGGTTTCCGCACCGGCATCGGTCAGCATCAGACGTCCTTCCTGCAACAAGTTTCCATGATAGTGATTGTGGAGTGTTTCGCCATTCATGGAAAGGATGGTCGGGAATGACACTCCTACTCCATGAGCCAAGGCTATGCCCTCGATGGTGCCGGCAATCAGTTGTTCCTTCACACCCGGCTTGCACATGCGCATGGCTGTTGTATGCATCTCATAACCAATGTCGCAAGCACGTTCAATCTCGGCAATCTCCAATGCACTCTTCACTGAACGCAGAGCTACGATGGCTTTGATAAGCTCCACAGACACCTGAGCTGCCAACTGAGCCACACGAATGCCGGTCAGCTCCTCTAACCACAATTTATTGGCATGGCGATAAGGCGGCAGGAAGTGAACCTGACGCCCCTGACGCTGGGCAGCCTCTATCACTTGCTTCAGTTGGGACAAAGGAGCACTTTTCTCCACTCCTACTTCAGCTGCCTGGCTGGCCACACTGGGCTGGGGCCCCATCCAGATGATGTCATCCATGGTAAAATCATTACCAAAGAGCGTCTCTTCCTCGGCCTCCACATCAATCACACCGGCAAAACCCGGATGGTTGATACCGAAGAAATAGAGGAATGAACTGTCCTGACGGAAATGATAGGTATTGTCGGGGTAATTGGACGATGCCTCGCCATTACCCAATAGCAAGATAAGGCCACCGCCTACCTGGCGGCGCAACGCTTCACGGCGTTCCTTATAAACATTTGATGCAAACACGTGTTTTCTAAGTTAAATGGTTTATAGATTCGATACGCCAACGCGTATTTCCATGCAAAAGTACGTAATAAATTTGAAAACACTGAACTTTTTGCATCTATTAAGCTAAAAAGAGGTAATTTTGCAGTATGAAACTGGAGAATATCGGATTAGTACTGGAAGGTGGCGGCATGCGAGGCACCTTCACGAGCGGAGTGCTCGACTACATGATGGACAATGACATCGAAGTGCCATACGGCATCGGAGTCAGTGCCGGTGCCTGTAATGGGGTATCGTATGTATCCCACCAACGCGGCCGTGCCAAGTTCAGCAACATCGACTTGCTGGACAAGTACAAATATATCGGACTGAAGCACCTTATCCGCACAGGAAGTATCATTGACATGGATATGCTGTACAACCGTTTCACAGAAGAGATTCTTCCCTTCGACTACGACAGCTACTTCGCCCGCCCCATGCGATTCGAGATGGTGACCACCGATTGTCTGACAGGGAAAGCGTGTTATATGGAAGAACACACCGACCGCCGCCGCTTGATTGACATTGTAAAAGCATCAGCCAGCTTGCCCTACGTCTGTCCCATCTGTCCTGTGGACAGTCGCCCGATGCTCGACGGTGGCATTGTTGACAGCATACCGATAGAAAGAGCTATCAGTCAAGGATATGAGCGGAATATTGTAGTACTGACCCGCAACCATGGCTATCGCAAAAAGGAAAAGACATTCAAACTTCCCGCTTTCATCTACCGACAATATCCCCATCTGCGCGAAGCGTTGAAGGTCCGCAGCATTGTATATAACCAGCAATTGGCACTCATCGAACAACTGGAAACAGAGGGACACATCATCGTCATCCGCCCCGAAAAGCCCATCGTGGTAGATCGCATGGAAAGGAATGTACAAAAACTAACAGACCTCTACAACGAAGGATATGCTTGCGCAGAGAAAATCCTGTCGCAAGCTCTGTAAGGACAGGCTCATCAATAGTGCACCTTATACAATTGAGCCGAATAAAAACCAGACGAGCGGAGTTAAACCGGTGTGCATACCGTATTAACTCCGCTCGTCTGACCTATTAACAGCCTACAAGGTTACTTCACAAACAACTTCAGATTGTTAATATTGCCATGGTCATCCTGCAAACGAACAAGGTAGATGCCCGTAGGCAAATGACCGACAGACACATGTCCTTGACCGGCGCTCAAAGCTACAGTCGCCTGCATCAGACACTGACCTGTAGCAGTATAGAGTGACACCGACACATTTGTCTCACCCGTACCCCTCACCATCAGGCCTCCATCAGCATAAGCCGCATGGAGGATTGTGCCAACAGGAAGTTCTACAGACTCCATTGAATTAGGTATCACACTTTCAGACAAATATTCAGCATACGACGTGATAATGTTTGATGCTGCGATAGTCGGACTGTTCATCAGATAGACCTGCATTCCACCATCGGGATAAAGTCCTACACTCTTGTCTCCTGCATGTTGAGGATAATAGAGAATATCCTGCCAAGATTCGTCTGCAGCAGTCAACATGACACATCCACCTTCGTTGTCCAATTTAAAGGTCGTGTGCAACTGTTGCACAGCCTCCAACTTGTCAGCCCAAACAATCAAATAACCATAAGGAGGAATCACTGTAGAAACACTTCCATCTGTTGCTATCTGATATTTATAAGGCTTATCCTCCTTATCAGTCAGATACATGCCTGCCACATCCACCGGTTTATTCGTTGTGTTGTAAAGTTCAATCCAATCATTCTTCTTGAAGTATGTGGCATTCACATATATACTATTATCTGCACTTACCTCGTTAATGCGCACAGGCACTGCATGGGCTGCCAACATCTCTTCTTCAGGAACAGACTCATAACAAGCCACAAGCGTAAGCATCTTGTCCGAAGGTAATACCATTTCAGGTTCAGCGCTCACAAACGAATCATTGTCAGAGAGTTGCAGTGATTTCACCGTCAATGCAGCATCAAAACAAATGTCAGTTGAGGTTCCATTGTTATTATGGACTTCTACAGCTATCACATTCTTTCCTTTCTTAAACAAGTTGGCAGGTAATTGCAGACTTCCAGAATCCGGGTTTCCTGCAGCATGTGATGATGCATACGTATTATATCCGACATTTCCATTCGGCATCAGATAGCGAGCCGCTTCCTGACCATTCAAATACACAATGAAACCATCGTCCACAGCAAAATCCAAGGTATAGACATCAGCCGATAACGGTGTATGATTCAATGTAAATTCCCTGCAGAAATAGTATGTCGGCCGCTTATTGCCAGCATCACTTCCATAGTCCAAGAAAGTATTATATCCACGGCTGTTGGTACCATTATCACCCGTATAATATCCCAACGGAGCTTTTCCTGTACTCCAACTACCCGTCACAGCCGCCTTCCAATTCTGTCCATCTTGTGAACCTTTGTCATAATAGCTCCATGTACTACCCAGTCCGAATACAGTCTGTACAGTAGTACCTCCGTTACTCCATCCCAAGAAACGATACCCCGCAGGAGCCTCAGCTTTTAATGTTATTGGAGCAAAGAGTGAGCCATTGAACTTTCCAGTCGGAACCTCCAAACCATTCACGCGCAAACGTGCTTGTGGTATATTGGCCATCAAAGATACCTTCTGTTCTTTAACTCCCGAAAGTCTGAAAGATGTATAATTCTTCATTGTATTTATCATCATTTGCTGACGACTCTTCAACTGGGACTTCAAGGTGTTAGCTGTTCCCCAAGGAGATTGTCCCTCATAGCTCAATGCTCTCTCAGTATTGGCAGCCATAGAGTCTATGATAGCATTGCATCTTTCAGGTTCAAAGACACTACCAGCCACCAAGCAATAAGCATCAATGAACTGCTTACGGAAATCAGCATTCTTCAACATATTCAAGAAGATAGTCACCAACTTGATTTCAGCCTGAATTTGACTGTTTGTATCATATATATAATTAAACGTATAGTTGCGCTTTCCTGCAAACAGATTGAACGCATCAGAAGAATTGAACGAATGGTCAAGGTCAAACAAGACGAAACGGAATTTTCCATTCTCGACACGTGGTTTGAAACCTTTGACGTTGTTCTGTGGCCAGTCATCACTGCCTAAGTAAAATTCTACAGCCATATAATTGATGTATTCATCAATATCTACCATGTTAGAAATTTCTTCATACACCGTTGCATCGGCCGCATTAGCAGACAATTCATACCAACGAAGGAAACTCTCATCCGTTCCACATTTTTGCACATACCCCGAATCAGGCGACATTTCAAACTGGTCAATTTCATCATCACCTAATGCATAGTTAGCCTCTACGAAATGCTTGTTGTTCGGTTCACGAATATTCAATACTCCAATATACTTGCCATTGATAAAGTGTACAACTGGCTGACATTCCTGTCCATCAACCTCCAAGCCTGAAGTGTGTACTATCGTTTGAAGAGCTGCATCCTTAATGCGGCTTCCAGTATCATTTCCGCCATTACGGATTTGCCAAGTCTTATGCTTCAAGTAAGCCTTGTTAGGGAATACCTGATATGGCAAGAAATTCTCCCCTTCGTAAATCTTATTGGCTTTGATCTTGAACGAATGAGGAGTCCATGCACGGCTCCATCCACCACACATTTCCATATTCGCTTCTTGATTGATGACCATTTCACCATCAACCGTCAAATATTCCACATTCACAGGACGATCCCAATCCATATTCCAGTTACAAGGTGTACTCTGCCCATTGCCAGTCCGTCCATTTACGCCTTTAACATAAATACCCAAACTATCATCATACAGGTTCAACGGATCAGTCACAATCGAAACAATCGGCAAATCGTATTCCCTATCCTTATATATATAAGAGCGCGTAACAACACGGCTGGGCAGGTAACCATCCTGAAAGAGGCGGAAACGGAAAACAGTTGTTGTCCTCACCATGAAACGACCACTTGTACTAATCTCTCCATTTGTCTCTGTCGGTGTAGTTCCATCTGTGGTATATCGAAGAGTTGCTCCTTCGGGAATAGTTACCCGCAAAGTAAACGAAGAAGTAAAGAGACAAGCATCTTTGCTTACTACAGGAGAATCCATACGTTTTGTAGCAAAAGAACTTCCTTCATTACTTTTACCAGGAGTTGGCATAGCAGTAATTCCCCATTCTGCCCCTCCATCCACAGTACGAGCATACGAAGTTCTACTAATAGCTTCGGGATACATCTGACCACAAATCAATTGCCCATTTACATCACTGATATAGATGGTACCACCATCATAATCCAATTTATCATCAATCTGCGACAAGGCCCATTTGGAATGATGATCAAACCACAACACTTTATATCCCTTGGCTGGTACCACTCCAGCTCTGCTAGTCAAACGATGCTTCGTCAAATTTGCAGGATCGTCACTAACATAGCATCCTTGCAAACTTACGGTCTGGTCTGTAGGATTATACAATTCCACCCAGGTTCCATAGTTGAACGACGGATCAACAAACATATCCAAATTAGCAGCCTGTATTTCATTAATAATAATAGACTGAGAAGAAGCCTCCACCTTTCTCACAACAACAGTACAAGTAGCAACAGCTCCTCCTCCATCTGTAGCTCTAACCGTAATCCTAGCAACACCAGCTTCTTTACCCATCAACTTTCCATGCTTATCAACAGAAACAACTGCAGGATCCGATGATTCCCATTCCAAATTCTGGAAAGTGGCATCCGACGGTTCCAAAGTAGCTTTCAATATCTGTTCCTCTCCCACATTCAATACAATTGATTTGGAAGAGAGTATAATATTGTTAACCTTCAACAATTCTCCGTATCGTTCCAACTTAAAATTGTCCATCATGCACCACATATCATTGTAGTATTCTTCGCAGCGCAATCCAAATGTCAAATCACAGGAAACCGGAACATCTACCTCCATCTGATTCTGATAAAAGCCTTGTGCAAAGAAAGTCGAACCACTTTCCATATTGTTCGGAAAATAGTGAACTCCATCATTATTCCACGCTCCTGACACATAATAGCCCAAGGATTCTTTATATATACTCACCACAGGTTGTGAAACCTCATTAGCATATAGGAAGGCTGTCTTTGGATCACTCCCCTGCTTATAGGCCGAATAGGCACGGTTATTATCAGTATACCGGAAATAAGCCTGTACTGACAATCTGTATTTACCAGCAGGCACACGCAATGTCTGATGTATATCGAACGTTCCTCCAAAAAATTCAAAACCATCATAACCTGTGGCCTTTGTAGGAGCATCCCCTCCCAAAGTCCATCCTTCTACTGAATTACCATCAAAACGCGGATTCGCAACATAGGCATCCGTCACATCAATCCAATCTTGAGCTGACAAAATTCCCGAACACAGCAACAATATCCCTGCTAAAAAAGATTTCAATTTCATATTCTATATGTTAGAGTCTATTTCATAATATTACACGCTGCAAAAATACTGGAAAAGGGGGAAATATACAAAATTAAACGTAACAAAGTGCGGGTTTCGAACATACACAAAAAAATGCTGCTTGCATTTTTCTATTCGTAAGTAGCAGAAATTGAAAAGCAAGCTGCATTTTCCCTAATGATAGTCGTATTTTAATAAGCGACTTGCACCAATTCAACATTTTTTATCCAACTCTTCGTATTTCGAATGCTGACTTTTGAATTCTGGTACAATTTCTTTCATTATACGCACAATTTCCATATCATCATATCCGAAACTGGCTTCATACAAACGTTCTTCATTCCGACGAACTTCTTCATAATCATATTCGCGTACAGCAGCAATCTTTATCTTCGGATTATAGGTCGGTTTTGTAAATTCTGCATCATTCAAAACTTCCTCATACAGTTTTTCCCCATCACGCAAACCTGTAAACTTGATTTCTATATTCTGAGCACCACTCAGATTTATCATACGCTTAGCTAAATCTACTATTTTTACAGGTTGCCCCATATCGAAAACATATATTTCCCCCCCTTTTCCCATTGTTCCAGCTTCCAACACTAATTTGCAGGCTTCTGGTATCAGCATGAAATAACGAATAATATCAGGATGAGTCACGGTTATGGGACCACCATTCTTTATCTGTTCTTTAAAGAGTGGTATAACAGAACCATTACTTCCTAATACATTACCAAAACGAGTGGTTACAAAACTGGTTTCACCCTTTATTTTCCCCTCCTTAATAGCTTTATCCAAACTTTGCACATATATTTCACAAATTCGTTTGCTACATCCCATTACATTCGTCGGATTTACCGCTTTGTCCGTACTCACCATCACAAATTTTTTTGTACCATACTTCACTGCCAAATCCGCAACAACACGCGTTCCATACACATTATTCTGAATACTTTCACTCGGATTGTCCTCCATCATTGGCACATGCTTATAAGCCGCAGCATGAAACACATAATCAGGTTTGTAGGTTTTAAATATGTCTTCCATACGTGTCTGATTACTGATACTTGCCATCAATGTATAAGCCTTTACCTCCGGCCATTTCTTGGCTAATTCCAAACGCATATCATGCAATGGGGTCTCAGCTTGATCAATCAATATCAATTCGGCTGGCTGATATACTGCTATCTGGCGAACCATTTCGCTACCAATACTTCCGGCAGCACCCGTTATCAATATTTTCTTACCGCTTAACAACGCACCGACTTTATCCATATCAATCTCAATCTTGTCACGCGGCAACAAATCTTCAATATCAACTTCTTTCAAATTTGTATAATTCAACTCACTCTTTCCATCCCATTCTACACTTGGCGGCATCATATGAATATGAATACCAGTACTTACCAATTGATCAACAAGTTCTTCTTGGCGACGGAACTCCTCTGAATACAAAGGAGATATCAATATCGAATGTACTCGACGACGTTTCATAACTTCTAGCAAATCCTCATTTGGAGCATAAACCTTGACCCCCATCATCCATTTACCTATATTATAGGGATCATGCGCAACAAAGCCATCCAATACATATTTAGAGTTTTCCTCACTCCTTATACTTTTTGCCAAACTAATGCCACCATTTTTTACTCCATAAATAAAAACTCGTTGTGCCCGGTCTGAATAATATGCCATATCATACAGATATTTCACTACCACACGCAACATCCACATCATTACTGTAGCTATAAGAAATATCAGTAACAAATCTGTAATACGAAACATTCTCCAAGGGAAATTCCATGGCAAAAGATGTAAAGATACAGAAAGTCCCAAACCCACTAAAGCTGCATAAGCAACCCGTTGCAAATCCACAAACGAAGAATATCTAATTACCCCTGAATAAGTATGAAATATACGAAAACCAACTATATAACAAACGACATATCCCAATGCCACAACACCTAAAGGTTGACTGTAATAAAAGGTATAAGTCAATCCATTATCAAATGTAAAAACCCATAAAGTAGCTAATACCACAATTAAAACATCCAACAAGAGGACAGCCCAATAAGGCAATGCTTTTTTCGTAAAATACCACCAAGTAATTTTTTTCAGAATATCCATATCTGACTCTATTTTTTCTATTTGCAAATTGAATTACATTTTTTAATCATTTGTGTGAACTGTACCCTCTTCATCAGTAATCAAGTCATCAGTATCTGTTGCATTTCCAACCCACTGGATAGGAGCACCGTTATTCACACAACAGCTATAAGTTTTAGAAACTGTACCAGTCTCAACGGCATTATATCCGGTAATACCGCCACTATAACATTCTGTAGATACCGTTGCTACAACACTACCACTATTTGTACCTTGATGAACTTCTGCTGCACCAAAATTACGTCCAACAATACCACCTGCAATGGCAATGGTATTCACGTCATCATCAGCATCTTCATCAACAGCACCCACCACAACAATATTTCCTCGATTTTCACCTGAAAGTAATTCAGAAGCTTCATTTTCACCAATAACACCGCCAGCGCTAATTTGGTTTCCGGCAGTCATTGTAGCCTCTATATTTCCTTTATTGCATACATCCTGTATTGTCGAACCTCCAGCATTTCTTCCGACAATACCACCAGCTACTGCTTGATTATGCGATGTCTCGATAATGACATCACCTATATTTGAACAATTTTCAATCTTACCAGGAATTATATTTTCATCTGAATTCTTAGCAGGTTGAGCTTTAGCAGAAAGACCGACAACACCTCCAATACGAACTTTACCATTTCGCCCAATTAAGGTACGTGTATTTTCACAACCAGAAATTGTTCCAACATTACTTCCTGCTATACCTCCCACATGAAGATAAGCCGAATCTGCAACATTTATATTAGCAGCAGAGATACTTCCGTAATTTTGGCAATCAGATAATATTTTTTCATTTTGTCCAACAATTCCTCCTACATACATATTCGTCATCCCTAAACTTTGTTTATCCATTTTGGCCACAATCTCTGCATAGCTACGACATTGATTAACTGTACCATAATTAATGGCACAAACACCACCAACAGACAAAATATCCACTTTATCATACGCAGCATTGTAATTGCCTGATACTACCAATTGTTGAATTGTTCCATATGAAATACCAAATAATCCACTTACCACATTAGAACCAGTCAACGTTGGATTCAAATTCTTTATTTGATGATTATTCCCTACAAATGTTCCTTTAAAGGGAGTTTCAGCAATCAATCCTATCGGAGTCCACGCTTTGTTATTCATGTCCAAATCACCAGAAAGATGAATTGTTTTTCCTTCAAAACTATTACCTTCATTGACCAATTTTGCCAATCCAGCCAAATCACTCGGCTGATATAAAGACATGGATGTTTGGTCTGCCGAATACCAACTGGTATTTATCGTAGCACCATCCCATGCCTGAGCGGTAACACTTTCCACAGTTCCCGATCCTCCATCAAGCCAATCACTGATTTCAGCATTCAGTACTGCGTTTTCCGTTTGATCTGTCAAATTGATTTCATACGAATACTTACGTCCAGATTCCCATTGGTATCCTGTAGTCAAATTATAAAGGTAATTACGTCCTGTAGCAAGAGTTACCACAATCATCACCTTATCACACGTTTGTGGAACAACAATAGCTTCAGCTGTAACAGAACTTGTTGTCGTAGCCGTAGTCAAAGCCTTTATATCCATTTTTTCTTTTCCTACCGTAACATTTCCATTTACCAAAGAAACAGTTGCATTACTTGCCGCATTACGTATCATCACAGTCAGCCCCTCCAAGTCCTCTTCATTCACTCCATATCCAGCCTTTATATTAAAAGTAACCTTACTCATCTGATGCTTAAAAGTCAACTTTTGAGGGGCATTAACAGCCGCAACGTTTACAAGGTTATTACTATATAGGAAATCTATTTCAGCCTGATTAGTTTGATTACTGACATCTACATCTACAAGATAATTTTCTACATTATCAAATGGATAATATGCAACAAAATTCACTCTACCAGATTGCGGATAATACAATTTATCAAAATCCGTAGCAGGAGTCATACTCCCTTCTGAATTTATCAAATACTTACAATTGGAAGATTTATCAAAAACAGATGCATCAGACAAATCCTTGTCATAAGCATGCATATAGACACCTATTTCATCATTATCTTCCCATTGATTGTTCAATGCACGGCTTACAATTTCAGTAGAGAATTGCACCGCTACCTTTTCATTCTCCACACGTTCTTCTGCAATATCACTACATGAAATCAGAAATAGGAATCCAGTCAAAGAAAGAATACCTTTCAAACAATTTATTCCTTTGAAATTAATGTCATTCATAATATCTTTGCCTCCCATAACCATGATAGTAAGTATTAGTAGTATTTACAATTGGATTATTTATGCTGCAAAAATACACAATTCTTATCTATTAGGCAAAAATAACATCTTTTTTTACCATAAAAGAGGAAGAAACTCTCAATATCTTCAAAAATGATTGTTACATATCCACACGATTTTCAAATATAAAAACAGGAGGTAAACATAGAAAACATGCTTACCTCCCATACTATTTCAATAAATCTATTATTTTAATTATTCTCCGGACGGAGTTGGCGAACAGTAACAGCGGTCTGCCACATTTCGCTTTCGCGCAGAGCCTTCAACTCTTCTTCCAACTTCTCGCGATAGTCAGGTTTTGAGTTGCTATCGATTGAAATCTGAGCTTCGTTACCACACTTCACGCTGGCATAGAGTTTTTCAACCACAGGCTTGATGGCATCGTGGAAAGGACCCATCCAGTCGAGTGCACCACGCTGGGCTGTAGTCGAACAATTGGCGTACATCCAATCCATACCGTTCTTGGCAAAGAGGGGCATCAGTGACTGAGTCAATTCCTCTACGGTCTCGTTGAATGCTTCAGAGGGAGTGTGTCCATTTTCACGAAGCACTTCGTACTGAGCCAAGAGCAATCCCTGGATAGCACCCATAAGTGAACCACGCTCACCAGTAAGGTCAGAAGTTGCTTCACGGATGAAGGTTGTCTCGAACAGATAACCTGAACCTACACCGATACCGAGAGCCAATGTACGTTCAAGGGCACGGCCGGTATAGTCCTGATAAACGGCGTATGAAGAGTTCAAGCCGCGGCCTTCGAGGAACATAGTACGGAGTGATGTACCAGAACCCTTGGGAGCTACCATGATAACGTCGATATCTGTGGGAGGAACCACACCTGTGCGGTCATTCCATGTGATGGCAAATCCGTGAGAGAAGTAGAGGGCCTTGCCCGGAGTCAGATAAGGTTTGATGGTGGGCCATACACTCATCACCGCTGCATCAGAGAGCAAGCACATAATGATTGTACCCTTCTCACAAGCCTCTTCGATAGAGAACAGCGTCTCACCCGGTACCCATCCGTCAGATACAGCCTTGTCGTAAGTCTTTCCCTGACGCTGGCCAACGATTACATTGAAACCATTATCGCGCAGGTTCAATGACTGACCAGGACCTTGCACACCATAACCGATAACGGCAATGGTCTCATTCTTCAACACTTCACGTGCCTTTTCCAAAGGAAACTCTTCGCGGGTCATCACATTTTCGATAACACCGCCAAAATTCAATTGTGCCATAAATTTTCAGTTTTAGCTATAAATTAAACATTATTTTATCTCTTTTTATTTTAGGACACGGAGACACGGATACACAGAGTTTTCTCCTCTGTCATCATAAAGTCTCTGTGTCTTTGGTCTCTGTGTTCCATCTTTCTTTATACTAACACCACCTTACTACGCACCACCACTTCCGTGCCGTTCTTGCGCACTTCGATGTCGTATTCATTCTCGGCCACCTCTTCGCGATAGAAGCTGAGGGTGTCGCCATAGTAGCTTTCAGCCACATAAGCCATCTCGAAACGGCGGATACTCTTTTCTTTGAACGTATCCATGGGGAAAAGGTTGAGGATGTGTTCGATGTACTTGATGCTGTTCACGTGTCCGTTGATGTCGATGTCGCTATAACGCGTCTGATACACCTCCACGGGCATGTCGGTAGTCACTTTGATGCGGCCGGGCTTTTCGATGGGGCACTCTTTGTCACACACATAGTCAGTGATACTTCCTCCATGCAGAGTCAACAAATCAGCAGGTTTGCGCGTCTCCATGCTTATCATGGCCCACACCGAACGTGCATAGCCGATGGCCCTCCCCTCTTTGTTGAGAATGGCAAAGTTACGGTCGGTGAAGAGGCGATAGACATTCTCCACCCACGTCTCGATGCAGAACGGTTCGTATTGGCGAGGCATATCTTCCAGTTCGATAGCCAAGCGCGAGAGCACCCACGTATAGTGGTTCTCGTTCAACTCGGCAATGCCAAATCCGCGATCGGCCGCATGGAAACCCGCGCAATTGAGCAAATGATTACCCAGCACACCCATCGTCAGTTTTCCCGTAAAATCCACATGAAAGGGTTCGGCCACGAAATTATATGTACCTATTTTATTGTCGGGCATATTCCTTTTCCTTATTATATTTTTCTTCGCGGAAATTCAGATATTCATTCAATCGCTCGAAGCAGCTGGTAGAGATGGCCACACGTCCCGAGCGCACGAATTGCAACACGATGCCGAACTGCTGGAGTTCTTCGTAAAGTGAGGTTATCTCCTCACTCATGCCGTTCTTCTCCACTATGCAGAAGGTCGGGTTCACTTCCACCACACGTGCCGCATGGCGACGGATGATTTTCGATGCTACGGGATTGGCCTGAAAACCTGGTGTAGCCAGCTTATAGAGGGCAATCTCGTGCTGGTAGATTTCATCATCGGTGAAATAGTTGGCCTGAAGGACATCAATCTTGCGCTCAATCTGCTTCACCACCTTCTTTATCTCATCCTCCGTACACCATGCGGTGATAGTATATTTATGGATACCCTTAATGGATGATGCCGACACGTTCAGGCTCTCAATATTGATTTGCCGACGGGTGAATACGGCTGTCACTTGGTTCAAAAGTCCTGCGATATTCTCCGAGTGGACTATCAGTGTATATAATGTTTTCATAGACCCACCTAAATCCTCCCTGTGAGGGAGGACTTGCTTGGCATGTCCTGTTTTTTTATTTTCTTTAATCATATCAATTTCTATTATTAAGTCCTCCCTCACAGGGAGGATTTAGGTGGGTCTGCACTCAACACTCCAACAACATCTTGTCAACCGTTCCTCCCGGGGGGGTCATCGGCATCACGTTACCCTCTTCGATGACACACGCTTCAAGGATGAAGGGTCCATCTGTAGTGAGCATTTCGCGGATAGCCTCACGCAACTCTGCGCGATCCGTCACACGGCGGGCAGGAATGTTATAGGCGGCTGCAATCTGCATATAGTCGGGATTCATCATCGGTGTAAACGAATAGCGGCGACCAAAGAACATGGCTTGCCATTGGCGCACATTACCGAGGTAGTTGTTGTTCATCAGAATCATCTTCACTGGTGCCTGTTGCTCCATGATGGTACCCAATTCTTGGATATTCATCTGGAATCCACCGTCACCCATGAACACACACACTTTGCGATCGGGACGTCCGAAGGTGGCACCGATGGCAGCAGGCATACCGAATCCCATGGTGCCAAGTCCGCCCGAAGTGACAATGCTACGTTCCTTCGTATATTTGAAGTAGCGGGCGGCCATCATCTGATTCTGTCCTACATCGGTCACCAATATAGCCTCGTGATTACTCTCTTCGCTGACGGCACGCACCACTTCACCCATGTTCAGAGGACCTTCCGTAGGATGTATCTCGGGTTCAATGACGCGCTTGTTCTCTATGGCATCATGTTCAGCAAAACTCTCAATCCACTCGGTGTGCTTGGCTTCGGTCACGAGGTTGGCCAGAGCCTTCAGTGTCAGTTTGCAATTACCCAACACCTCCACATCCACCTTCACATTCTTGTTGAATTCCGAAGGGTCAATGTCCATGTGGATTACTTTGGCTTGCTTGGCATAGGTGGCCAGATTGCCTGTCACACGGTCATCAAAGCGCATACCCACGGCGATGAGTACGTCGCACTCGTTAGTCTTCACGTTAGGAGCAAGATTGCCATGCATACCCAACATACCTTTGTTCAGCGGGTGGTCAGACGAAAGGGCAGACAGGCCCAACAAGGTGCATCCGCATGGCAGGTCGGCCTTTTCCACCAAAGCACGCAGTTCGGCTTGCGCACCGCCCAGCTCTACACCCTGTCCTACAAGCACCAGCGGACGCTTGGCTTCGTTGATGAGTGCGGCAGCCTCTTCAAGGCTACCTTCCTTCGGCATAGGATTGGGATCGTAGCTACGGATGAAGTCCACCGTGGCAGGTTCATAATCCACCATCTCCACCTGTGCATTCTTGGTGAAGTCGAGCACCACAGGCCCCGGTCGTCCGTTCTTGGCCAAGAAGAAGGCACGAGCCACCGCCCAAGCCACATCCTTGGCCGAGCGAATCTGATAGCTCCACTTCGTGATGGGTTGTGTGATGCTCACGAGATCCACCTCCTGAAAGGCATCCGTACCCAGCATACCCGTAGGTACCTGTCCGGCAATCACCACGATGGGAGTACTGTCAATCATGGCATCGGCAATGCCCGTCAGTGTGTTCGTTGCACCGGGTCCGCTGGTCACCAGACAAACTCCCACCTCGCCCGACACACGGGCAAAGCCCTGTGCGGCATGGGTGGCACCCTGTTCGTGGCGCACCAGTATGTGATTCAATGTATCGCGATGACCATAGAGGGCATCAAACGTAGGCATGATACTTCCGCCCGGATAACCAAAGAGGGTCTTCACCCCCTGGTGCTCCAACGAACGCATCAGCGCTTCTGCTCCTGTTATTTGTTGTTTCATTTTTCTCTATTATTCTACAATTCTCACTCCCCCTTTATCAGCCGAACTTACCATGCTAGCATAAGCACGAAGGCTCTTGCTCACCACCCGGTCACGGGTCACAGGGGCCATGGGACGTGCAGCCAGTTCTTCGTCGCTCAACTTCACGTTGATGGTACGGTTGGGGATATCTATTTCAATGATGTCACCATCCACTATCTTGCCGATGTTTCCACCAGCAGCAGCTTCGGGTGAAATGTGTCCGATACTCAATCCCGAGGTTCCGCCCGAAAAGCGTCCGTCGGTAATCAGTGCACACTCCTTGCCCAAGTGTTTGCTCTTGATGTAGCTGGTGGGGTAAAGCATTTCCTGCATACCAGGTCCGCCCTTGGGACCTTCGTGGGTGATGACCACCACATCGCCACTCACCACCTTGCCACCCAAGATGCCGTCGCATGCAGCCTCTTGCGAGTCAAACACTTTGGCGGGTCCTGTAAACTTCCAGATGCTTTCGTCCACACCGGCGGTCTTCACCACACATCCGTCCTGTGCAATGTTACCCTTCAACACGGCCAATCCGCCATCCTTCGAGTAGGCATGAGCCAAGTCACGGATACATCCCTCGGCACGGTCGGTATCCAACTCCTTATAATAGGTCGCCTGCGAACCAAGCTTGATGTTGAACTTGCGGGCGGGGGCACTGTAGTAGATGCGAGAGTCAGAGAGGGTCTTCGTTATATCATACTTCGCTATCGCCTCACCCAACGTCATGCCATCCACGCGGCACACATTGGTGTCGAGCAATCCGCCTTTCGAGAGTTCGGCCAGGATGTTGAGGATACCACCAGCACGGTTCACGTCCTCGATATGGTACTTCTGTGTATTGGGAGCCACCTTGCAGAGGCAGGGCACACGACGCGAAAGCATGTCGATGTCGTCCATGGTGAAGTCCACACCCGCTTCGTTGGCAATAGCCAACAGGTGGAGTACCGTGTTGGTGGAGCCTCCCATGGCGATGTCCAGCGTCATGGCATTAAGGAATGCTTCACGCTTGGCTATATTCAGTGGCAACACACTCTCGTCGCCCTCCTCGTAATACCGATAGGCATTCTTCACGATGAGTGCCGCTGCATCCTTGAACAGTTGCGTACGGTTCTCGTGCGTGGCCAGAATGGTGCCGTTGCCCGGCAGAGCCAAGCCCAATGCCTCGTTCAAGCAGTTCATCGAATTGGCCGTAAACATGCCCGAGCAACATCCGCATCCCGGGCAGGCATGGTTCTCAATCTGTGCCACCTCCTCGTCGCTCACGCTCGTGTCGGCACTCTTGATCATGGCATCAATCAGGTCAAGGTGCTGTCCCTTCCATTCGCCAGCCTCCATCGGTCCACCACTCACGAACACAGTGGGGATATTCAGCCTCATGGCTGCCATCAGCATACCCGGGGTAATTTTGTCGCAATTCGATATGCACACCAGCGCATCGGCCTTGTGGGCATTGCACATATACTCTACCGAGTCGGCAATGATGTCGCGACTGGGCAGGGAGTAGAGCATACCGTCGTGTCCCATGGCGATACCATCATCTACAGCAATGGTATTGAACTCGGCGGCAAAGCATCCGAGCCGTTCAATCTCGGCCTTCACCAACTGGCCAATCTCGTGCAAGTGGGTGTGTCCGGGGACAAACTGGGTAAACGAATTGGCGATGGCAATAATGGGTTTACCAATCATTTCACGTTTCATGCCGTTGGCAACCCAAAGGGCGCGTGCCCCTGCCATACGGCGACCTTGTGTGCTGAATGCGCTACGCAATGGATGTTTCATAATGTTCTTTTTTCAGTTAACGAGTTGACGAGTTGACAAGGATTATTCATTCTTCACTCTTCGTTCTTCACTCTAAAATTCAAAAGCCTCCCTCACGTCAGTGAGAAAGGCTATCCGATTTACTTTTATCATTTATATCTTCGTACATTCCATATATATACACGCCTTTCTCACGCTCTTGATGTTTCCACCACGACGTTGACCACCAATAGTAGGCTGCTAATTCGTGCAATGTTTGTACTCAGCATATCTCTTTTTCTTTTAACGGCTGCAAAGGTAAGGCATTTTTCGTAATCAGCAAACAAATTCACGATATTTTTTGCCGCTTTTCTTTAAAATTGTAAGCCGAAGAAAACTTTCCGTAACTTTTTGACACTTGTATCACTCGTGATGATACGGCTCACCACGAAGTATCGTCATGGCGCGATAGACTTGCTCCACAAAAATCATGCGAATCATCTGGTGCGAGAAGGTCATTTTGGAGAGTGAGATTTTCTCTTGCGCCGTTTGATAGATGCGTGGTGAGAAACCATAGGGGCCACCGATGATGAAGACCAACCGTTTGCCCGTGGCACTGAGTTTGCGCTCCATCCACGTGGCAAACTCCACCGAACGGAACTCCTTGCCATGCTCGTCGAGCAACACCACAGTATCGCCCGGTTGCAGAGTCTTGAGGATAAGGTCAGCCTCACGCTCCTTCTGCTGCTCTTCGGTCAGACTTTTGGTATTCTTCAACTCGGGGATTATCTCCACATCGAAAGGTATGTAATGCTTCGTGCGCTCCACATACTCATTGATGGCGGCTATATAATAAGGTTGCACCGTCCGCCCCACGGCCAATAGGATTGTTTTCATCTTGCAAAAGTACAGTTATTTTGCGATATGGAGAAAGGATGAGTGAAAAAATCCCGCAACCTATCAAACGAGGTTGCGAGGATTGCAATGCTTACTTTATCCGATTACCAGATAATTGTCATCTTGCCGTTGATGATATAGAGACCTTTCCCTAATTCGTTCTTCAAATTTTTGACAGAAATTTGTCGCTTCACCATCACACCCTGGAGGTCATAGACGTCAACAAACTGATTGGTTACAATGGTATCAATACCATCTGCGCTAAACGTACCTGTTACTATCACATCGTGATGTGGCATGAATTCAGGCAGTCCGCTCCATCCACTGAAGATATAGCCCTCCTTGACGACCTCCTTAGGTACCAATTCTGTACCGCAACCGACCCAATCGACAGCATATTCCACACCATCCAACATATAAATTAAGCGGTAATAATGACCTAAAGCATCATTAACTTCAACATTTTCGTTCGGATAAGCAGGGCCGTTATAATCGGGCAAAGCGCCGAGGTCACCGTCGGTATAAACAATGCGATAAGCCGTATCAATAGGATTGGTGAATGTAACCTTTACGTCCATATCTTCATCCAACAAATCATCTGTAAAGATGTAGAGACTACCGTCAGCATAGGCTTCCACAGAAGCAACAAAAACCTCTTCGCCATCAGCAGTCACAGTAGCGCATCCTTCGGGATAAATCAAACGACTCTTACCCGTTGCGGCCACCAAAGTGGAAATATTGTGCTTGCGACCAATTTCCATCAAAATAACCTGACCGCAATATTGGGGAACAAGATCCGTATTCTGCACACAGGACCGAACGTTGCCGGAGAAGAATTCGATAGTCTGCTCATTGTATTTGAGCACCTTATTTCCTGCACTTACATTCATTGCAAAGCACATTGTCAATGTCATTGCAAATAATAAAACTTTACTTATTTTCATGCTCGTATTAATTTAAAATCATAGAATGTGACAAAGATACAAATTTTAGAGAAGAACGAAGAATGAAAAGTGAAGAATTTCCTCAAAAAGTTTTCCTCAATCCCCCAAAAGGGTGCAGGTCATATCATTGACAGCTTTGTTCTCTCCCCTTTTGGGGGAGTTGGAGGGGGCTATCCTTTTCTCCTTTCTTTACACCTTACAGTAATAATTCCCGCATTCCTATTTCGTTTCTATTTCATCAGAAGGTAACGCTTCGTAACAGGCAGTTTTTTGTATAAATATACAATACATAAAAGGCGGAAGACTGAAAACGGGAAGTGCATGTGCACAAGTACCACCGACCGTGTGCACACGGTCGGCGGAGTTTCTTCAGACATAGCGTTATAGAGTGTACACACGGTCAATAGAGGGTGTGCACACGGACGAATGAGAAGATATTCACAAGCAGACAAAATGTATAATCATACATCGGTCGTGCATAAATATACAAAATTGACCGTGCGAGAATCGCGTATATGCACACGATTTTTCTTTCGGACGAAAATATGCAAAAAATACAAGCAGACCATAAACCACTGATGCTCAGCCTTAGGATGAGGCAACATCAGCCCTGGGATGATGTAGGCTTAGCCATGGGATGATGCAGATGCAAGAAGAGGATTTTTCTATTTCTTTACAAGATGCGTAATAAAATATTTACAACCCGCAAATCGATTTTCATTCGGATGACAAGCGTTCTTGCGCTCCTGCATCAGGGACTTCGTCCTCCAGTCGGCTACGACCAAGGCGATCGAGGGGATAGAGGTTGAGCGCATCGTCCCTATGGCCTGCACCAATGGCTTGCGACATGGAGTCGAGGGAAAAGTCGTAGTAGAAAATGTCGGTATCGATAAGGGGGAAATTCCCCAAGTGGCTCACTTCGTGCCCTACTGAATCGACACGAACCTGGAAATAGCGTCCGCCAGGAAGGGTGTCTGCCCCAATGCTATCGGCGGGGACATTCAACAGGCAATGGTCAAAGCGGTAGTTGAAGGTGAGCGAATCGGGCGCGGAGGTGGGCCACAACATCAGTTCGTTGGAAGAATAGCCGGTAACGATACAGCTACGGAAATCGGCACGGATGAGCGGACACCACTCGTTACTCAAACTGAGGGCAGCACCGCGATAGGCCCAAGGGTAGAAGTTGGCAAGCGTCGAGTACACCACCTGCACATCGCCACCACGCACGCGCAGGCAATGGCCACCGGCATTGGTGAGTTCGGTGTTTCCCACCCACAAGCGTCCGTTCACGGCACTGAGGGCATCGCCCGCCACATTGTGGATGACGGAGTTTTCAATGGTGAGTTTGTTCAGAGCAGCATCGGCAGAGTCGCACCGTATGCCCCACCCTCCACTATGGATATCGACAAAGTTCAGATGGTTGTCGTAGCTGGATGCGCCCAAGGTGATACCTCCCCATTGGTTGTCCAACCGGTCATAAGGAAGGTAGTCAAACATATTGTCAAGCCTGTCGCCACGGAAGACAATGGGGCGCTCCACCGAACCCTCGGCCTTCAACGTGCCATCCACCCGCATGAAGGCACCGCTATGGAAGTGGAGGCGCACACCTTCGGAGAGGCGCAAAATGGCTCCGCTATCCACACACAAGCTATCATACACCACGTAAGGACGCTCGCCGGTCAAGGTTGTATCGGTGGCAAAGGAAACGCCACGAAGCACAATCATATCCTGTCCGTAAGCCTCCAATTGCACCTGTTGGTAAAGGCCGCTCTGCAAATGGAATTGGAGCGAATCGCGAAGCAAGAAGGGATTGTCCTCGTTGCGCGGGTCAACGGTGACTTCGACAAAAACGTAGAGACTATCTCCATCGCGCACCTCGACATCTGCAAACTCGGTGCCACTCATGCCATCAACATTCACGCGGAAGCCCGAACGTCCGCCACTGGCTAGACGGATAGAGGGAAGCATCAGCGACTCGCCTCCCCGATTATAGACCTTGAATAATTGGGTGCTGGAGCCGATGGTGGTAAATACGGTGTCGAACCTCACCGTGTCGGCCGAAAAGTCCAACAGAGCCGAGGGAGAGGTGGTGTAGGTCTCTTCATCGTCACACGAAACGGACAGGACGGACGACAACACCAGCAAAGGGAGCATCCATATACACCTTATAATATATATAGCAAGATGTCTTTTTCTTTTCATAATCAGAGCGGTTTTTCTTACAAGATAATAACGGAGAAAGAGAGGAAATATTATAATAAACCCGCCACACAAGACCGAAAAAGGCCTGTATGGCGGGAATATGTCCGATTCTATTTCCGGCATCAGCCACGCACGGCAATGCTCTCAATCTCAACCAACGCACCCTTGGGCAATTGCTTCACGGCAAATGCAGAACGGGCGGGGAAAGCTCCACTGAAGTAGCTGGCATAGACCTCGTTCATCTCGACAAACAAAGAAATGTCGGCCAAGAATACGGTGGTTTTCACCACATTGTCCAACGTCAGACCAGCCTCGGCCAACACGGCTTTGATATTCTCAAACACTTGGATCGTCTGCTCCTTGATGCCACCTTCTACCACATCTCCCGTAGCGGGATTGACAGGAATCTGACCGGAAAGGAACACCATATTTCCCACCTCTATCGCTTGGCTATAAGGACCAATGGCTGCAGGTGCATTGGAAGTTGAAATCACTTTTTTCATACTACGTTTTTCTTGTTTTTTGAGGTTTATATTATATAAATAATGTAAAAGTGGCGCTAAGTTACAGCTTTCTGACGGCAAAACATGAACATTGCGCTCAGTTTTACGTTCATTTAACATCATATAAGAAGAGGGGCATTCCCACAAAAAAGAAAAAAATCAGATAAAAAAACTGGAAAAAACAAGGTCATGTGCAAAATTATAACTACTTTTGCACCATCAAACATCTAAAAAGCAATTGTCCGCAAGGGCACCGCTATCCATTTTTACCCATCGTACGCCATGTTTACCGACAAAATCCCCAACGAAAAGGGGGGACACCGGAATACATCGTACAACATCAAAAAAACATTTCAATTTACTTAATATGTATAACATCATCCAACTCAGAGAAAAAGAACTGAGCGAACTACAAGAGATAGCCAATGAATTGGGAATCAAGAAGACCAGTTCGTTGGAGAAAGACGATTTGGTATATAGAATCCTTGACGAGCAAGCCATTGCCGAAGCTGCCAAAAAGACTTCCGAAACACCCAAGAAACGGTCGAGAGTAACCGTTAAGCAAGCGCCCGGCAAAGTATATACTGCCACACAAGACAAGGCCCAAAAGATAGAAGAACCGGCAATCAAAACGATTGTAACTCCCATACAAGAAGAACCCGAAACAGCGTCCGCACAGGAGCTTCCGCAAGCAGAAGGAACAGCCGCGGAAGAGACACCTGCACCCAAGAAGCGCGGACGCAAACCAGGAAGCAAGAACAAGCCGAAAGAACAGCCGGAAACAGAAGCCGTAACGGAAGAACAAGCCGAAAAGCCCGAAAAGGCCAAGAAAACCAAGAAGAAAGAGGCTACGGAAGAAGAGGCTGCACCAGCAATTGAGCAACAAGAGGCCACCCTGCCCTTTGCCGAAGAGCCCATAGAGAAAGCCCCTCTGGAAGAAAAGGCGGACGAAACCATTCCCCAAGCCGAACAAATAGAGACAACAGAGGAGGGCAAAGCTGAAGAGCCTAAACAAGAGCCGGTAAGAACCGACATCAATAGCGACCTGCCTGCACACCTTTTCCAAAACCCATACGCCACAGAAGACTTTATCCCCATCGAAGAAATCCCTTCGGAAGGGAACTTGGAGGTTCCCGAAGAACTCTACGGAAAGTTCGAATCAACCAAAGTGGAAATGATGGCCGAAAAGCCGGCTCCCATCTACCGCCGGATGGACGATTATCCTGATTACTTCGACGACCAGATGCCCATACCCACGCCACCACAACCCGAAAAGGATTACGACTTCGAAGGCATTCTCGACGGAACAGGCGTGTTGGAAATCATGAGCGATGGCTACGGATTCCTCCGTTCGGCCGACTATAACTACCTCTCTTCACCCGATGACATCTACGTGTCACAAGGCCAAATCAAACTCTTCGGATTGAAGACAGGCGACGTGGTGGAAGGCCCCATCCGTCCGCCCAAGGAGGGAGAAAAATACTTCCCGCTGGTGAAGGTGACAAAAATCAACGGCAAGAGTCCCTCAGTGGTGCGCGACCGCGTGCCTTTCGAACACCTCACTCCCCTCTTCCCCGACGAGAAGTTCAAGCTCTGTAGCGGACGTGGCGACAACCTCTCTGCCCGCGTGGTAGATATGTTCGCCCCCATCGGAAAGGGTCAACGTGCGCTCATCGTAGCCCAACCCAAAACGGGTAAGACCATCCTGATGAAAGATATTGCCAACGCCATTGCGGCCAACCATCCGGAAGCTTACATGATCATGCTCCTCATCGACGAACGTCCCGAAGAGGTGACAGATATGGCCCGTAGCGTCAACGCCGAAGTGATTGCCTCGACCTTTGACGAACCGGCCGAGCGCCACGTGAAGATTGCCGGCATCGTACTCGAAAAGGCCAAGCGCATGGTCGAGTGCGGACACGATGTGGTCATCTTCCTCGACTCCATCACCCGTCTGGCACGCGCCTACAACACCGTTTCGCCCGCATCGGGCAAGGTGCTCTCCGGAGGTGTGGACGCCAATGCCCTGCACA
Organism: Bacteroidaceae bacterium; assembly: GCA_017521285.1. Taxonomy (GTDB): domain Bacteria; phylum Bacteroidota; class Bacteroidia; order Bacteroidales; family Bacteroidaceae; genus Phocaeicola_A. Next base: position 50,500 of record JAFXDG010000070.1, read on the forward strand.
AGCCCAAGCGCTTCTTCGGTGCCGCACGTAACATCGAAGGTGGAGGTTCGCTCACCATCATCGCCACTGCCCTCATCGACACCGGCTCGAAGATGGACGAAGTGATTTTCGAAGAATTCAAGGGCACGGGTAACATGGAGCTCCAGCTCGACCGCAACCTCTCGAACAAGCGCATCTTCCCGGCCGTCAACATTGTGGCTTCAAGCACACGTCGCGACGACCTGTTGCACGACAAGCAGACACTCGACCGCATGTGGATTCTCCGCAAGTTCTTGTCCGACATGAACCCCATCGAAGCCATGGATTTCGTAAAGGGCCGCCTCGAACAGACACGCGACAACGAAG
>JAFXDG010000071.1 GCA_017521285.1 Bacteroidaceae bacterium
ATTATACCCGACCATACCCTAATGAAAAAATCAAAAGAGGTTTTCGATGAGCCGAAAGGGCGAATAAAGGTTATAATTTATCTGCGTTATCCGCGTCATCCGCGTCTAAAGAATGAAAAGAAGGCGCTTTGACACACCCCCGTTTTTTTGAGCGATTTCTCGTTTTTGCTTACTTCATCGGCTTCAACAGGAAGGTGAAGTCATAGTCGCCATAGGGGAGCTGGTACTCGTTGCGTGGCCATGCACCCCAGCTGTTGACACAACCCATACCCATCTGGCCGAGGTCGATGTTCACGTAAGTGTCGCCCTTGCGCAGGTATTCGGGATGGCTCTGACGCTTGCGTTCGCCATCGTCCAAGTCGCTCATCTTGTAGTGCAGGGCTGATGCTGAGAAGAGCTTGTCAGAGGTGATGTGCAAGGTGTTGTGACGGTTGTCCTTCAGTTCGTAGAAGCGCAGGTCAGTCTTGTTACCTGTCTCTTGCGGACGCTGGTAGTCGTGGAATTGCTCGTCGACGGTCTGCTCGTAGAGGCCTACGAATGCAGCGCTCTTGCGGTCGTTGTAGTTTTCAACAGGACCACGGCCGTAGTACTTCACATTGTCGTAGCGCTTGGGCAGGGTAATCTGCATACCATAGCGGAAGAGTTGTGCCACCTTGGCATCCTTCGTGGCGGTCATCTTCTGGTTTACGAGGACAGCACCTGTGTTGCTTACGGTGTAAGTCAGTGTCAGTTTGGCCTGTACGGCGGGCATGTCGTAGTTGGCGGTGATGATAACCTGTCCGTCCTTCACCTCGTGGTTCATGGCAATCAGCTTCAAGCCGGGGTTTTTCCATGCAGCCAGACGGCGTTGGATGTTTGCACCATAGTCGTTGTCGGTCGGAGCACGCCAGAAGTTGGGGGTCAGCGCCGAACCGGGTTGCATCACGAAGTCGCCATTGGCTACCCAGCTGCTCAGGTATCCGTTCTCCTTGTCGAATGAGAGTGTGAAGGTCTCGCCGATGATGTTCAGCATGCCTGCATCCTCTACCTTGATGTCGCGGGCATATTGGCAATTGCCGATGGCCAGTGCCTTCTCGCCCTTTTCGCGGATGGCCAACTGGTTGCCGGCCACCTTTTGTCCGGCGGGCAGGATGCCTTCGCGGTTCTTCAGTGAGAAATATACGTTCAAGTGAACCTCCTTGCACTGGCAGATGCCTTCGAGCGAGTAGGGGAGAGTCACCTTCACGGTCTCCTGGGGCTTGGCGTTCAGGTTGGTTACTACGCCTGATTGCTCGGCCACACCGTTCACGAGGAGTTCCCAAGTGAGGACGTAGTTCTTCATGTCGCGGAAGAAGTTCTCGTTGTAGATGTTCACTTCGCCCTTCTGCAGGTCAGCAGGTGTCACCCAGATGTTCTGATATTGTTGGGCGATTTCGTATGCATGCGGATGGAGGTCACGATCGGGAGCCACCACACCATTGTTGCAGAAGTTTCCGTCCGAAGCATCATCCTTGTGGAAGTCGCCACCATATCCGTGGATTTCGGGGGCAGGCACCATGCGTGTCTTCTCGTTGTTGCGCTTCAGGATGCCTTGGTCGGCCCAGTCCCAGATGAAACCGCCTTGGTACTTGGGATACTTGCGCACCATGTCCCAATACTCCTTGAATCCACCGGCAGAGTTACCCATGGTGTGGGCGTATTCGCACTGGATGAGCGGGCGCGGATTGTCGTTCTTTGAGTACCAGTCGCATCCTTCGTAGCCATAGTACATGGGGCAGAAGATGTCGGTCTTTCCGTTCTGTCCGGCCTGTTCGTACTGTACGGGGCGTGAGGGGTCTTCGGCCTTGATCCAGTCGTAAGCAGCCTCGAAGTTGGGGCCATAACCGGCCTCGTTACCCAATGACCAGAAGATGATGCTCGGGTGGTTGAAGTTGCGCTGTATGTTGCGTTGGTTGCGCTCCATGTGTGCCAAGGCGTATGAGTCGTTCTTGGCCAGTGTTCTTTCACCATATCCCATACCGTGGCTCTCGATGTTGGCCTCGGCCACCATGTAGAGGCCATACTGGTCGCACAACTCATACCAACGGTGGTCATTGGGATAGTGGCAGGTGCGCACGGCGTTGATGTTCAGGCTCTTCATGATGCGGATGTCGTTCAACATGTCCTCGTAGCTCACGGTGTAGCCGTTCACGGTATTCAATTCGTGGCGGTTCACACCCTTGAAGAGTACCGGCTGGCCGTTCACCAACACTTGTGCATTCTTGATTTCCACCTTGCGGAAACCCACCTTCACGGGGATAACCTCGCTCACCTTCTTGCCGTCCATCAGGGTGGCGGTCAGGGTGTAGAGGTACGGAGTCTCGGCCGTCCACTTGTTGGGCGCAGCCACCTTCATCTCAGCCTTCTGCTTGCCATTTCCCTTTACGGTGGTGGTGGCAATCTGCTTGCCTTGGGCATCGGTCAGCGCCAACTCTACCGTGCCATTGCCTTGCAGGTCGAGGTCGATGGCCAGTGAACCGTCGGTGTACTGTGCATCCAGGTCGGGAGTCACGCGGATGTCCTTGATGTGCTTCTTGTTGCGGGCATAGAGGTAGCACTCGCGGGCAATACCCGAGAGGCGGAAGAAGTCCTGGTCCTCCAGGTATGAGCCATCGCACCAGCGGAAGATTTGGAAAGCAATCAGGTTCTCCTTGCCCGGCTTGAGGTACTTGGTCAGGTCGAACTCGGCCTCCAGCTTGGCATCTTCGCTATAGCCCACGAACTTGCCGTTCACCCACAGGTAGATGTTCGACGTGGCCGAACCGAAGTGTACCATAATCTGCTTGCCTTTCCAGTCGGCCGGCACGGTGATGGTGCGGCGGTACGAACCCACGTTGTTGCGCTCGGTGGGTACTTGGGGCGGATTCGTCTGGAAGAAGTTGCTCCACGGATATTGTACATTTACGTAAATGGGGCGTCCGTAGCCATGAATCTCCCACTGGCCGGGTACGGGCAGTTCGCCCCACTCGCTATCGTCGTAGCCGGCTTTCCAGAAGTCGGTGGGGCGCTGGTCGGCATTTTCCACCCAATGGAATTTCCACATACCGGTCAGGGGCATGTAGTTGGCCGACTGGGTCTTGCACTTCTGTGCCGCCTCGGCCGATTCGTACGCAAAGTAATTGGCGTGCATGGGAGCACGGTTCACGGCGTTCACCTCGGGGTCTTGCCACTCCTTGAACGTCTGGGCGCTCATGGCCGATGCCATCAGCATGAGTCCGCCTAAAAGAATCTGTTTTTTCATCAATAAATACGTATTTAAAGTGTTAGTTTTTCTTCGTATTCTTCACCTTATTATATATAAGGTCAGGATTAGAGGGCAAAGATACGGAATTTTAGTGAAGAGTGAAGAACGAAACGTAAAGAATTTGGCCGGATATGTTGAAAAACATGTTTTCCCCCTCTTTGAACCCTACACCTAATTTTATCTCTTTAGCGTAAAGTGGAAGACAAGGCCGCCCTGTTGGCCACACGAAGCAGAGATGGTGCCTCCGTGGAGGACGACGGCATTCTTCACGATGGCGAGGCCGAGTCCTGTGCCGCCCAACTTGCGGCTACGCCCCTTGTCGATGCGGTAGAAGCGCTCGAAGATGCGTGGCAGGTGTTCGGGGGCGATACCTATGCCATTATCGGCAAAGGTGAAGTGGTAGAAAGCTTCGTCCTTGGTGGCGCGCACGGTGATGGTGGTGCCTCTGCCGGCATAGGCAATGGCGTTGTCCGTCAGGTTGCGGAAGATGGAGTAGAGCAGTGATGCATCGCCCCTGACGATGATGTCCTCCGAGAGCTGGTTGCCCATGCTCATGCCGTGTTTTTCCAGTTGCAACGCGACCTCTTGGATGATGCCGTTGACCAGATTGGATATGCTGACGTGCTCCTGACTGAGAGAGCGAGTTCTCACGTTTGCGTCGTGCCCTTTTCGACCGTGTGCACCAGAACGAAGCAGGCAGCATCGAGGTGTCGCTTGTCTATCTCAACCTGTTGCAGGAGTCAGAGGAGCTGGCCAGCTCGCTCCGCCACATCCTGCGTGCCAACGGCAAGTTCCAAGGACTGGCATACTGATCCGAATCTCTTCGTGAAGGCATCGTTGGTGTCTTTCTGAAATATGTGTAAAACCCTCTGCAAGAGCTTAATGAGGTATCTTGCAGAGGGTTTCTTGTATCCCCATCTGAGGGGGTGAAAAAGACCCACCTGTGTCTTGCTCAGAGACCCACCTGTGTCTCGGGCAGAGACCCACCTGTGTCTCTGAGGGTGTCCCACCTGTGTCTCTGAGGGGGGCTGTGCAGAGGGGTGTAGAGACCTCTAAAGTGGTGGTTGGAAAACAAAAAGAGACGAAAATCCTTTGTACTCCGCTTGCTTTACATTATCTTTGCACCTTATTTAATTAAGGTATGAATCAACAGTATCCCTCGGTATTGCTGGAAAAGGCGGTGAGCGAATTTGCCAAACTGCCGGGAATCGGGCGCAAGACGGCTATGCGCCTGGTGTTGCATCTGCTTCGTCAGGACACGGCCACGGTCGAAAGCCTTGGCCAGTCGCTCATTACCCTGAAGCGCGAGGTGAAATATTGCCGCGTGTGTCACAACATATCCGACACTGACCTGTGTCAGATTTGCTCTTCCCCTTCGCGCGATGGCTCCCTGATATGCGTGGTGGAAAACATCCGCGACGTGATGGCCGTGGAGAACACTCAGCAGTTCCGTGGGCTGTACCATGTACTGGGCGGAGTCATCTCGCCCATGGATGGAGTGGGGCCGGGCGACCTGCAGATTGACAGCCTGGTCTCCCGGGTGGAAGCTGGCGGAGTGACCGAGGTCATCTTGGCTCTCAGCTCGACGATGGAGGGCGACACCACCAACTTCTATATCTACCGCAAACTGGCCCACACAGGGGTGAAGCTGACTGTGATAGCCCGAGGCATATCGGTGGGGGACGAACTGGAATATACCGACGAGGTGACTTTGGGGCGCAGCATTATGGCCCGAGTACCTTTCAAGTGATACGAACCTATAGACTAAAGATAAAGAATGGAAAAGGAGATAAAGAGAATTGTCCGCCGCTTGTGGGTGGAGTACCTGCTTGTATGGCTGTTGGCGCTGGCCATCGTGTTGCTGTACGAGGCGGGAGTGATGGAGGAGGGCCTTTGGGCCTACGACGGGCAGATTTGCTACCTGTTGCAAACGGCAGTTGTCCTGCTGACCCTCTGTGCCATACCCGCTTCGCTGAAGATGTTCGGTCTGGTCATGGAGCGTCGTGTGTCGGTGCTTCCTCATGCCGAGGCACTGGTGTCTTATCAGCGATGGAGCGAGATACGTCTGGCGTTGATTGCCATTGTGGTCTTCGTCGGCCTGTCGGTCTATTACACCACCCTTAGCAGCATAGGCGGACTCTGTGCCTTGGTGGCTTTGTTGGCATCGTTCTTCTGCCTGCCGGGAGCTGACAAGTTGAAGCACGAACTAAAGATGGACGACGCGGCATGAAACTGACGGTTGTTATCGTGAACTACAATGTGAAGACCTACCTTGCGCAGTGTCTGCACTCCGTCAGTCGGGCCATCCGTGGCTTGTCGGCCGAAGTGATTGTGGTGGACAATGCCTCCACCGACGGGTCGGTCGAGGAACTTTCGGCAGCCTATCCATGGGTGAAGTTCATCCCGAACACCGATAACCGTGGCTTCTCGTGTGCCAACAATCAGGCCATCCGCGAGTCAGCTTCAGACTATGTCCTGCTGCTCAATCCCGACACCGTGGTGGGCGAGGAGGTGCTGGAGGCCTGTGTGGCCTTTATGGACAGCCATCCCGATGCCGGTGGGGTAGGAGTGAGGATGTTGAAGGACGATGGCTCCTTTGCTTGGGAGTCCCGTCGTGGAGTGCCCACGCTGATGACTTCGTTCTACAAGATGGTGGGGCTGTGCAGCCTCTTCCCCCAGTCGCGTATCTTCGGCAAGTATTATATGCGCTACCTCGACGAGAACGAGGTGAACCGCATCGACATCATTTCAGGAGCCTACATGATGCTCCGCCGCTCGGCCTTGGATGAGGTGGGCCTGTTGGACGAGACTTTCTTTATGTACGGCGAGGACATCGACCTCTCGTACCGCTTGCTGAAGGCCGGTTACAACAACTACTATCTGCCTCATTCCATAGTACATTACAAGGGGGAGAGTACCCAGAAGACCTCCTTCCGCTATGTGCGCAACTTCTACAACGCCATGCTCATCTTCTACGACAAACACTTCCGCAACCAACGGTGGATGTCCCTGCTGGTTCGTCTGGGTATATATGCCATGGGGACGGGCGAGTTTTTGGGACGGCAGTACCATCGGTTGCGCCTTGGGCAGGAAGAAAGCGATGTTGAAAGGTATAGTATGCTGGTTGTCGGCAACAACGAGATGTGCGACGAAGTGGAACTCCTCTGTGAACAGCACGCCCTTGTGTGTGCCACCCTGCCCCTTGACCCCCATGACGAGGAGGAACATACCTTGCCCTTGAAGCGCATTACCGAGCGCTTGGAGACGGAGACGTATAACTATGTGGTCTTTGATACGGAGCAGTTCAGCTACTCCGACATACTCTCCTTCATGCAGCGCGAGTCTTTGCGTGAAGACCGTAACCGTATGCGCTTGGGACTCTACTCCATGCAGACGAAAGATTTGGTCTTCTGTTCAAAGTGTTTCTCCCTAATCCTTCAACCCTAAACCCTCAACCCTTATGACCGACGGACTGTTGCGCCTCCGTGCCCCCGAGCCGGAAGATTTGGAAGTGATGTATCGGATGGAGAACAACCCTTCGTTGTGGGCTGTCAGTTGCACCACAGTGCCCTATTCGCGCTTTATGCTCAGGCAATATCTTGAGCAGGCAACGGGCGACATCTTTACCGACAAGCAGGTACGCCTGATGGTCGAGCGCCTGAGCGATGGTGAAGTTGTGGGCTGTGTCGATCTGACCAACTACGAACCCTTGCACGCCCGCGCCGAGATTGGCATGGCTGTTTCCTCCGACTGTCAGGGACAAGGATTGGGTGGACGGGCTTTGCGCCTGTTGTGCCAATATGCTTTCCACCACCTCCACTTGCACCAATTGGTGGCCTATATCCCCGCCGACAACGAAGCCTGCCTGCAAATGTTCCGTCGCGAAGGCTTCACCCGCCACCTTTTGCTGAAAGAGTGGCTCTCGTGTGCCGGTGGCACTTACAAGGATGCAGTCCTCGTACAATGTCTTTTGGAAAACTCCCTATAACCCCCCTCTCTTATGCTGAAGAAACTCTACGAAAAGAACAATTCGCCGCGCGACATGGCCGAGATAGTCCAAATGTTGAACGACGGTGGCCTGTTGGTCTGTCCAACCGACACGGTCTATGCGATTGCCTGCCATGCCTTGAAGGAACGGGCCGTCGAACGCATTTGCAAGATAAAGGGGATTGACCCCGCGAAGAACAATCTCTCCATTGCTTGCTATGACATGAAGCACATCAGCGAGTATGCCAAGGTGAACGATGAGGCGTTCAAGCTGATGAAGCGCAACCTGCCGGGGGCGTTCACCTTTGTTTTGCCCACCAGTAACCGGTTGCCCAAGATCTTCCGCGGGCGTAAGGAGGTGGGCATCCGTATTCCCGACAATGCCATTGTGCGCGAGATTTGCCGTCTGTTGGATGCGCCCCTGATGACAGCTTCGCTCCCTTACGATGAGGCCGATGAAGTGGAGTATCTGACTACTCCTGAACTGATAGATGAAAAGTTTGGTGAGCGGGTAGATTTGGTCATCGATGGTGGCATCGGTGGTACGGAGCCGGGCACTGTCGTTCGCTTGATAGATGGTGAAGTGGAGATAGTCCGTCAAGGATGCGGGGAGTTGATGATGTGACAGGGCGGACAGCACACAGCCTTTCCCTCTTGTCAATAGAAGAAAGAATATGGAACTGAAAGATTTACAACAATTATATGCCAAGCATCCCACTGTCAAGGCATTGGCTAAGGTGGTGGCCGACGAGCAGGTACGCACTATTCATCTGAATGGTCTCATGGCTTCGTCGGCTCCGATGCTCTTCAGTGGGTTGGCCGGGTGTCATACAATACTCTACGTCCTGAACGACCAAGAGCAGGCAGGCTATTTCTATCACGACCTGATGCAGGTGTTGGGCGATGTGGATGTACTCTATTTCCCTTCGTCCTATCGGCGTGCCATCAAGTATGGCCAACGCGATGCGGCCAATGAGATTCTTCGTACAGAGGTGTTGGCTCGTTTGCAGGAAAGGCGGAGCACACAAGTTTCCCGTGTGTTGCACATTGTGGCGAGTCCCGAGGCATTGGCCGAGCGGGTTGTGTCACGTGCGGAATTGTCCGACAATACCTTATCGCTGAAGGTCGGGCAACAGATTACTTCCACCTCAGTGCAGGAGGCTTTGGCTTCATTGGGCTTCACTCACGTCGATTATGTCTATGAACCGGGCCAGTTCGCCATGCGAGGCAGCATCCTCGATGTATTTTCCTATTCATCCGAGTATCCTTTCCGTGTAGATTTCTTTGGTGACGAAGTGGACAGCATCCGTACGTTCGAAGTGGAGAATCAGCTCTCGCGCCAACAGATTGAGCAAGCCGATATTGTGCCTGAATTGTCGGGCAGTTCTGCTGAGGGAGTCTGTTTCCTCGACTTTTTGCCCACTGATGCCTTGTTGGTATTCACTGATTTTCTTTGGGTGAGCGACCGCATGGACGTTATTCATGAGGAGACTTTTACGAACCAGGCTTTGATGGTGCAGGAGAGCGAGTCGGCAGGGAAACCTTTGGTTCCCCCGTCATTGATTGACGGAGCCACGTTTACCCAAGCGGCTCTTGACTTCCGTCGCATCGAATTGGGGCATAAACCTACGGGCAAGCCTGATGCCTCCTTGGTGTTCGACATTACTCCCCAACCCATCTTTCATAAGAATTTCGACCTTGTCTGCAGTTCCTTTACCGACTACTTGTCGCGTGGTTACAGACTCTATTTATTGGCCGACAGTGCCAAGCAGTGTGTCCGCCTGCAGACTATATTTGAAGAACGTGCTGCTACAGAAGGTGAGCAGAATGCAATCTCTTTCACTTCCGTCAATCATACCTTGCATGAGGGCTTTGCCGACAATACGTTGAAGTGTTGCTTCTTCACTGACCATCAGATATTCGATCGCTTCCATAAATATAATTTGCGCAGTGAGCGGGCGAGGGGTGGTAAGGTGGCCCTTACACTGAAGGAACTCCAACAGTTTGAGCCAGGTGACTATGTGGTTCATATCGACCATGGTGTAGGGCGCTTTGGTGGTTTGGTGCGCATCCCCAATGGCGACAGTACACAGGAGGTCATCAAAATCCTGTACCAGAACGATGATGTGGTGTTCGTCTCTATCCATGCTCTCCACAAGGTGGCCAAGTACAAGGGAAAGGAGGGAGAACCACCTCGTTTGAACAAGTTGGGTACTGGAGCTTGGGAGCGCATCAAGGAGAAGACCAAGAGCAAAATCAAGGACATAGCCCGCGACCTCATCAAACTTTACGCCCGCCGTCGCGAGGAGAAAGGCTTTGCCTATAGCCCCGACAGCTTCTTGCAACACGAACTGGAAGCCAGCTTCCTTTATGAAGATACGCCTGACCAGTTGAAAGCGACTCAGGATGTCAAGGCCGATATGGAGAGTCAGCGTCCGATGGATCGCCTTGTTTGTGGTGATGTGGGCTTTGGTAAGACAGAAGTGGCTGTGCGTGCAGCTTTTAAAGCAGTGACGGACAACAAGCAGGTGGCCGTATTGGTGCCCACGACTGTGTTGGCTTACCAGCATTTTCAAACATTCAAAGAGCGCTTGAAGGAGTTTCCTTGCCGTGTCGATTACTTGAGCCGGGCACGAAAACCGGCTGATGTGCGTCGCATTCTCAAGGATTTGAAGGAAGGCGAAGTGAATATTCTTGTAGGAACTCATCGACTGGTGGGCAAGGATGTACAGTTTAAGGACTTGGGGTTGCTTATCATTGACGAAGAACAGAAATTCGGTGTCTCCGTCAAGGAAAAGTTGCGCCAACTGAAAGTGAATGTAGATACGCTGACACTGACCGCCACACCAATCCCGCGAACTTTGCAGTTCTCGTTGATGGGAGCAAGGGATCTCAGTGTCATTCAGACACCTCCACCCAACCGCTATCCCATCCAGACGGAGGTGCATACCTTTAGTGAAGAAGTCTTTGTGGATGCCGTCAACTTCGAGATGAGTCGTGGCGGACAGGTCTTCATCGTAAACAACCGCATACGCAACTTGGGCGAACTGGCCAATATGATTCATCGTCACATTCCGGATTGTCGCATCTGCATTGGCCACGGACAAATGGAGCCTGAGGCATTGGAGAAGATTGTGTTGGATTTCGTCAACTTTGATTACGATGTGCTCATTGCCACTTCTATCATTGAGAGCGGTATTGACATCCCCAATGTGAATACCATCATTATCAATCAGGCACATAACTTCGGCCTCAGCGACCTACACCAATTGCGTGGCCGTGTGGGGCGTGGCAACCGCAAGGCTTTCTGTTATCTCATAGCACCGCCCCTTGTTTCGCTTACCGCTGAAGCGCGTCGCCGTTTGCAGGCTATCGAGAATTTCAGCGATTTGGGTAGTGGCATCCACATTGCTATGCAAGACCTCGATATCCGTGGTGCGGGCAATATGCTTGGCGCCGAGCAGAGCGGATTCATTGCCGACTTGGGATACGAGACTTATCAGAAGATTTTGACTGAGGCAGTCACCGAGTTGAAAAACGATGAGTTTGCTGACCTTTATGCCCAAGAGGCTGAAGTGAAGGCTGGGGAAGAAGTCATCAGTGGCGAGGACTTTGTGGCCGAATGCAATATAGAGAGTGACCTTGAATTGCTTTTCCCTGCTGACTATATCCCCAGTAGTAGTGAGCGTATGTTGCTTTATCGTGAATTGGACGGATTGGAGTTGGATAAGGATGTGGAGGGTTATAAGACACGTTTGGAAGACCGCTTTGGCAAGGTTCCTTATGAGGGAATGGAGCTGATGCGCATAGTCTCTCTCCGTCGCTTGGGTAAACGTTTGGGAGCCGAAAAGATTTTCTTGAAGGCTGGACGGATGACCCTCTTCTTCGTTAGCAATCCCGATAGCCCCTATTATCAGAGTCAGGCTTTCGGCCGCATCATTAACTATATGGCACGCAATCCCCGCCTGTGTAATCTGCGCGAACAGGTCGGCAAGCGTAGCATGGTCGTGAAGGAAGTACCAACCGTTGAGATGGCGGTTGCTATCCTTCAGGAGGTGATGGGCAGTTGAGTCATTCTTTTACTTTCTTTTCTTCCATTCTGTCTTTCCCATAGGAGCGGGATAGAGGCGTCCGATGAGGTCAGGACGGTTCATACGACGTAGGGCTGATGTGATTTTGCTCCGTTCTTCGGGCTTGTACCAAAAGAAGAACATGCGTTGTGCCAATTTCTCTTGGGGGGATTTGGCGGAGAAGACTGGCTGCAATGTGTAGGGATGGAGACCGGTGTACCAGGTTTCGGTGCTTACGGTCATAGGGGTAGGGGTGAAGTCCTGTACCTGTTCAAGATGAAAATCAAGGCTTTTGGTGATGGTGGCCAATTCGGCCATATCCTCTTCGGTGCATCCGGGATGAGATGAAATGAAGTAGGGGACAATCTGTTGGTTGAGCCCTTCCTCCTTGTTGATGCGGTCGAAGATTCGTTTGAATTCGTAGAATTGTTCAAAAGATGGCTTGCGCATCAGGTCGAGCACGCGGGGGCTGGTGTGTTCGGGGGCTACTTTCAGACGACCGCTCACATGGTGGGTTATCAGTTCACGGGTATATTCGCGGGCGGCGCGGTTGATGGCTTCGTCCTTGCTTTGGTGTAGCAGGAGGTCGTAGCGCACACCGCTTCCGATGAAACTCTTTTTTATTTGTGGCAATGCATCCACGCTCTGGTAGATATCCAATAGAGGACGATGGTCGGTGTTGAGGTTGGGACAAACTTTCGGGTGGATGCACGACGGGCGTTTGCACTGCTCGCATAGGGTGAGGTCGTTTCCTCGCATGGCGTACATGTTGGCCGACGGGCCTCCCAAGTCGGACAGATAGCCTTTGAAGTCGGGCATACGGGTGATGGCTTCCACTTCGCGCAGGATGCTTTCCTTGCTACGGCTGACGATGAATTTCCCCTGATGGGCACTGATGGTGCAGAAGGCGCAACCGCCGAAGCACCCCCGGTGGAGGTTGACGGAGAACTTTATCATGTCGAAAGCAGGAATGCGTTTTCCCTTATACTTTGGATGGGGCAAACGGGTGTAAGGGAGGTCAAAGGAATGGTCAAGTTCCTCTTGGCTCATGGGGGGGTAGGGCGGATTCACTACCGTGTAGCGTCCATCCACCCGTTGGATGATGCGCTGGGCGTGATATTTGTTGCTTTCTTCCTCGATGTGGCGGAAGTTTTCAGCTTGTTTCCTCTTGTCGCGCAGACATTCTTCGTGAGGATGTAGCACGATATCTTTCTGTCCAATGCCGTCAGGTATTTCTTCTACCTTATTATATAATACCACCGTTTGGGGCATATCGGCCACCAGTTGGCGCAAGGCGGGACGGCTCAATTGTTTGATGCCAGCTTCGCGCAATCGTTGGCAAAGGTCAGTCAAAGGCTTTTCACCCATGCCGTAGGTTATGAGGTCGGCTCCGCTTTCGCATAAGATACACTTTTGCAATTCTTCTTGCCAATAGTCGTAGTGAGTCAGTCGGCGGAGGGAGGCCTCTATGCCTCCGAGGATGATGGGCACTTCGGGATAAAGTTCGCGTACAATACGGCTATAGGTGATGGTGGCACGTTCGGGGCGCATGTCGTGGCGTCCGTCGGGCGTGTAAGCATCTTCGCTACGCAGGCGTCGGTTGGCCGTATATTTGTTTACCATTGAATCCATACATCCGGCCGATATGGCAAAGAACAGGCGGGGACGTCCCATTTTCTTGAAGTCGCGCAAATCGTCGCGCCAATTGGGTTGAGGGACGATGGCCACGCGCAATCCCTCGGCCTCCAACAAACGTCCGACTACGGCCGCACCGAATGACGGATGATCCACGTAGGCATCGCCACTGAAGAGGACGACATCCACTTCATCCCATCCGCGCAATTTCATCTCCTTCTGTGTGGTGGGTAGCCAGTCTGTCAATTGGGGCAGGTTCATAGGGGGAAGGCTTTCAATCTCTGATATTTGTTCTTTATTCCTCACTCTTCTCTTCCTCCCACTTGATGTAGAGCAGAATCAACTGATGCAAGCCGAATGCCTTCATGTCGTTGTGGTAAATGACGTCGATACAGAGGTCCAGCAGGTCTTTCCGGTCATCCTCTTGTGAGGCAATGAGCGAACGGACATTGAGACGCAACTTTTCCAATACACTTTCATCTACAATGCCATTGCTGTCAATAAGGTGTTGGAAGAGGGCATATTTCTCGATGGTACACAAGGCATTTTCCGTAATCTCTATGTTTCGGGTACCCGAAGGGTTTGCTTGGATTTTATACATATTATAATTCTTTATCGATTGTTTGGAAGTACAAAGGTAGTGCAAAATCCGCGAATATGAAATTATTGTCTCAAAGTATTTGGCCTTTTTTGTGAATATTCTTACTTTTGCATCGTAGTATAATTGGCGAAAGAATGAATTTTGTGACATCTTTTGAGCGTATTGTCGTGCAATGGATAGCCAGGGAGAATCTTTTCTCGGTAGGCGAGCCCTTGTTGGTAGCCCTTAGTGGGGGAGCTGACAGTGTGGCATTGTTGCGGGTGTTGCTTCGGTTGGGATATCGGTGTGATGCGGCCCATTGCAATTTTCATCTGCGTGGTGAAGAGAGTAATCGCGACGAAGAGTTTTGTCGTACCCTTTGCCGGCAATTGGGGGTGGCGTTGCACATCACTCATTTTGATACACAAGCGTATGCCCGCCAGAAGGGAATCAGTATCGAAATGGCTGCCCGCGACTTGCGCTATGCTTGGTTCGAGGAGTTGTGTTGTGAACATGATTACACCCGTGTTGCCGTGGCTCATCATCGCGACGATAGTGTAGAGACACTTCTGCTCAACCTTGTCCGAGGAACCGGTTTGGCGGGGCTTACGGGCATACGTTCACAAAATGGTCGCGTCGTTCGTCCTCTGTCAGGTGTCAGTCGCAAGGAGATTGTGGCTTATCTGAAAGCTCTCGGCCAAGAGTATGTCACTGATAGTACAAATCTGCAAGATGAGTTCGTCCGCAATAAAATACGCCTGCAAATTCTTCCCTTGTTGGAAAAAATAAATCCGCAGGTCAGGGAAAAAATTTCTGCAACCATTGACCATTTGCGTGGGGTGGAAATCATCTATGAAAAGAGTGTGCAGGAGGCTCTTGCTCGTGTTTCTCTTGACGGAGGTCATGCGCTGGATATTCCTGCCTTGATGGCCGAAGTGGAGCCGCGCACCATTCTCTTCGAATGGTTGCGTCCTTATGGTTTTGTGTCGGCTCAGGTGGATGAGGTGTTCCGTAGCCTTACGGGTGAATCCGGCCGACGCTTCTCCAATGGAGCATGGGAATTGTTGAAGGATAGGGACGTTTTGCTTCTTCGTCCCTATCAATTGGAAGGGGAGGACAAGTGCTGGTTGAGTGTGCCTCAGGCACCGGCTGAGGTGCCCTTAGCCCAGGGCTCGATGTTGGTGATCAATCATTTTATGCTTTCACCTGATTATCAGATTTCTCGTATGGCCAATGTCGCTACGTTTGATGCGGCTCAAGTGGAGTTTCCCCTTACCATCCGTCCGTGGCAAATGGGTGACAAGTTTGCTCCATTTGGCATGAAGGGAAAGAAAAAGTTGGTGAGCGACCTGTTGACTGACCTTAAACTTTCCCGCTTCGAGAAGGAGGCTCAGTTGATTGTGAACGATGCTCGTGGCCGTATCTTGTGGGTGGTCGGTCGTCGTACGGATGAACGCGCCCGAGTAACGGAGCAGACAAAAGAAATTATAGAAATAAGACTAAATAGTGTAGATGTAGTATGAAACATTCAATCAAAGAGTGGATTTTTGCCATGCGCCCATGGAGTTTTCCGGCCAGTGCTATGCCTGTATTGGTGACACTGGCGTATCTTTATTGGACAGGGTGTGAACCATTGAATTGGCTTGCCGGTGTGTGGGCCTTGGTGAATATTGTGGTCTTTCATGCGGCCGGAAATACGTGGAGTGATTATTTAGATTACAAACGCGGAGTAGATACGGCCGATACAGCTGGAGCTACCACACTTACTTCCGGCCAATTCCGTCCGGAGGAAATCAAACGTTTAGCTATCGGCCTTCTCGTCATGGCTTTAGTGGGAGGTGTCGGATTGATGTTTATGACTGGTTGGTGGCTCTTTTTGTATGGTTTGGGCGGAGCCTTGTGTGTGTTGCTTTATCCCTATTTGAAATATCGTGCTTTGGGAGATGTTGTCATCGGTATCGCTTACGCCTGGTTGCCTTGTTGGGGCACATCGTATGTCTTTACGGGCGAATTACAGATGGATACATTGTTATTGGCCGTTCCCTTGGGTTGCATCACCATAGCCATCCTTCATTGCAATAATACGCGTGACGTACGCACCGATGGCGAAGCCCGCATTCATACATTGGCTATGAGTCTCGGACATCACCGGGCACAGGTGCTCTACAGCTTCTACATGATCTATCCCTTCATCCATGTGGGTGTGTTAGTTTTCTCCGGCATTTTCCCTTATCTGACGCTGCTTTCCATGGTAGCGTTGCCCAATGCTCGGAAAAATATGGAGTTGATGCGCCGCAGTACCTCGCATGACACGTCAGCCATTACTCGTTTGGACGAACGGACGGCCCAACTCCAGTTGTTGTTCAGCTTTCTGCTTAGTGTCTCATTCTTTATAGCTGGTTATTTGTCATGAAGCGTGTGTGGTTGCTTGTCCTATTGGCTTTCCTTTTGTGGACATTGATGTTTTCTCCGTGGACGGCTCCTTTTCTCCCTTTTTGGTGGATGATGACCGTTTCGGCTTCTTTGCTCACTTTCCTTTCTTCGTTGGTTGCCCCTGGTTGGTGGCGACGTGTTCATTGGTCAGCTTCTAATGTGGCTATGGGCATAGGCATTGCCATTGTCTTGTGGTGTGTCTTTTGGGTGGGCGATAAGGTGAGTGCGTGGCTTTTCGATTTTGCCCGTCCGCAAGTAAACCTCATCTATGGTATGAAGACGGGAGAAAGCCCTTGGTTAATCAGTACTTTGTTGTTGTGTCTCATTGGACCAGCCGAGGAGATTTTTTGGCGCGGTTATGTGCAGGAAAAGTTTTCTCAGCATTATTCACCCAATATCGGTTTTTTGCTCACCACCGCCTGCTACACGATGGTGCATGTCGCCTCCTTCAATTTTATGCTCATCATGGCTTCCATGGTTTGTGGTTTGGCATGGGGCGGACTTTATCGCTTTTTCCCCCAGCGCTTTTCGGCTATTCTCCTCAGTCATGCCTTATGGGATGCAGCTGTTTTCGTATGGTTCCCGATTGAGTGAAAAAAGCGGCTTTTTTGTCCTTTTTTCCATCCTTTTTTGGGACGTTTGGAAAGACGGGAAGAATAAACTCTTTTTCCCCCTTTTTTGTTCTACATTTCGGTGTGATTTAAAAGTGTTTTGGTTTTTGTGGGTGGAATATGAAAAATAGTTTGTATCTTTGCCGCTAATTAGTATAATACCTATTTTTATAATATATATCTAAATTATGGAAAGTAAGATTCAAGAGCTGACAGACAAACTTTTCCGTGAAGGAGTGGAAAAGGGTAACGAAGAGGCGCAGCGAATCGTGGAGAAGGCTAACGGTGAGGCTGCCGGAATTGTGAAGAATGCACAGAAAGAGGCTGAGGAGATTGTGGCTGCTGCCGAGAAGAAAGCTGCCGAATTGCTGAACAACACGAAGAAGGAGTTGGGATTGTATGCCGGACAGACGGTGAATGCATTGAAAAGCGAAGTGGCCAACTGCTTGACAGACAATGTGGTGTCCGATGCCGTGAAGGGATTGGTTGATGATAAGGATTTCCTCTGTAAGTTTGCCGTGGCATTGGCCGAGAAATGGGCTGCTGACGAAACTGTAGTTATCTCTTCGGCTGAAGCTGAAACACTGAAATCTTATTTCGCATCGAAGGCAAAAGGATTGTTGGACAAGGGTGTGAAGATTGAGCAGGTGAATGGCCAAAAGGCTCTCTTTACCATTGCCCCGGCTGATGGTTCGTACAAGGTGAATTTCGGTACTGAGGAGTTTGAGGGATTTTTCAAGTCTTTCCTTCGTCCGCAATTAGTGGAAATGTTGTTCAATAAGTAATCAATTCCACATTTCTGTAAAAAAGAGAGTATGAGTAGCTATTATTGCCTGATGGCCGGGTTACCCGACATTGCATTGGACGATAGCCGTGGCGCACAGTCGGTGGCTGACTTCAAAGCGGAGCTGGCGGAGGTTCTGACCGAGGCGGACAAGAAACTGATGTTTTACTTCTACCTGCGCTATGATTGCTTGAATCTGGTGAAGTTGCTGAAGGACTCCAGTGCGGAAATCTCTCCGTTGGGAAATTATAGTCACGAGCAGTATGAGGATATGATGACCTCGGCTCGCGAGATGAACTTCAACGTGCACCGCTATCCGTCGTTCCTCTCTGTCTTTGCCCGCGAATTTGCATATAATAAAGATAAGGAAGGGTATTTCCCCGAGGATGCCCTCTTGCTGGAGTATTACAAGTATGCCTTGAAATGTCCCAACCGTGTGTTGCGTGAGTGGTTTGAAATGAATCTGAACGTGACTAACATCTTGACGGCGCTAATTGCCAAAAAATATGGTTGGAATGTGGCTGACTATATCCAGGGAGAGAACGAAGTGTGCGAAATGATACGCAATAGCAATGCCCGCGACTTTGGCTTGGGACTTGAGTTGGATTATGTGGCTGACCTGATGAAGATTGTAGAGTGTGAAGACCCTGTAGAGAAGGAGAAACGTATTGATGCTTTCAAATGGTTGTGGCTGGAGGAGAAGACGTTTATGGATGTGTTTTCAGTAGAGGCCGTATTTGCCTACATGTGCAAGCTTGAGATGTTAGAGCGTTGGGAAAAACTGGATGTGGAGACAGGACGCGAGACCTTCCGTCAGATTATCGAAAATCTGCGTGGTGAGGCACGAGTGCCGGATGAGTTTAAGAAATAATGCATTGTGCATTGGACTTACAAGAATCAATAAAAGTAATATATATGACAAAAGGAACTGTTAGTGGCGTAATCGCCAATATGGTGACGCTGAAGGTAGATGGCCCGGTGACTCAGGGTGAAATCTGCTACATAGAGACGGGTGGAGATCGTCTGATGTCTGAGGTCATCAAGGTGGTAGGCTCGGACGTGTATGTACAGGTGTTCGAGAGTACCCGTGGCTTGAAAGTGGGAGCGGTGGCCGAGTTTACGGGTCACATGCTGGAAGTGAAGCTGGCTCCTGGTATGTTGTCGAAGAATTTCGACGGTTTGCAGAACGACCTCGACAAGATGGAGGGTGTCTTCTTGAAACGTGGACAATACACCGATCCCATCGATGAAGACCGCTTGTGGGAATTTACCCCGATTGCCAAGGTGGGCGACGAGGTGCAGGCTGCCGACTGGTTAGGTGGTGTAGAGGAAAACTCACAACCGCTGAAAATCATGGTGCCTTTCCAATTGGAAGGTAAGGCTAAAGTGAAGAGCATCGTAGCCAAGGGACAATACAAGGTGAGCGATGTGGTAGCCGTTTTGACCGATGCAGAAGGTAAGGATATCGAGGTGAACATGATTCAGCACTGGCCGGTGAAGTTTGCCATGACCCAGTACAAGCAGAAACCGCGTCCTTTCAAATTGTTGGAAACTGGTGTGCGCACCATCGATACGTTCAACCCCATTGTAGAAGGTGGTACGGGTTTTATTCCCGGTCCCTTCGGTACGGGTAAGACAGTGCTTCAGCATGCCATTTCAAAGCAGGCTGAGGCGGACATCGTAATTATTGCTGCTTGTGGTGAGCGTGCGAATGAAGTAGTGGAAATCTTTACCGAGTTCCCCGAACTGGACGACCCTCACACTGGACGCAAGTTGATGGAGCGTACCATCATCATTGCCAACACTTCAAACATGCCCGTGGCTGCCCGTGAGGCTTCAGTATATACTGCCATGACCATGGCTGAGTATTACCGTGCAATGGGACTCCGTGTGTTGTTGATGGCTGACTCTACTTCACGTTGGGCACAGGCACTGCGTGAGATGTCAAACCGTATGGAGGAGTTACCTGGTCCCGATGCTTTCCCTATGGACCTTTCGGCTTTGATTTCAAACTTCTACGGTCGCGCAGGATATGTTTATCTGAACAATGGCGAGGTTGGTTCAATCACCTTCATCGGCACAGTGTCGCCTGCCGGTGGTAACTTGAAGGAACCTGTTACGGAGAACACCAAGAAGGTGGCCCGCTGTTTCTATGCCCTTGAGCAGGATCGTGCCGACAAGAAGCGCTACCCGGCTGTGAACCCCATTGACTCTTATTCAAAATACTTGGAATATCCTGAGTTTGCCGAATATATCAAAGAGCGCATCAATGACCGTTGGATTCCGAAAGTGCTCGACCTAAAGACCCGTATGCAACGTGGTAAGGAGATTGCCGAACAGATCAACATCTTGGGTGACGATGGTGTACCTGTGGATTACCATGAAACATTCTGGAAGTCGGAAATCATTGACTTTGTTATCCTGCAACAAGATGCATTCGACGAAGTGGATGCTGTGACTTCATTGGAGCGTCAGGAGGAGATTCTCGACTTGGTGGTGGAAATCTGTAATATCGACTTCAAGTTTGACAACTTCCTGGATGTGGTAGATTATTTCAAGAAGATGATTAACGTCTGCAAGCAGATGAACTATTCAGAATACAAGTCAGAGCAATACTATGACTTCAAGAATCAGATTCAGGAGATGCTTGCCGGACATAAATAATATAAGGTATAAGATATGGCAACAACAGCTTTTCAAAAAGTATATACGAAAATCAGCCAGATAACCAAGGCTACCTGTTCGCTGAAAGCAAAGGGCGTTGGCTATGATGAATTGGCAACCATCAACGGTAAGTTGGCTCAAGTGGTGAAGATCGCTGGCGACGATGTGACCCTTCAGGTGTTTGAGGGTACGGGTGGTATTCCCACCAATGCTGAAGTGGTGTTCTTGGGCAAGGCTCCTACCTTGAAGGTGGGTGACCAGTTGTCGGGACGTTTTTTCAATGCCTACGGTGCTCCTATTGATGGTGGTCCGGAGATTGAAGGTAAAGAAGTGGAAATTGGTGGTCCTTCGGTGAATCCCGTGCGTCGTAAACAACCGAGTGAACTGATTGCTACCGGTATTGCCGGTATCGACTTGAACAACACCCTTGTGTCAGGTCAGAAGATTCCGTTTTTTGCTGACCCCGACCAACCGTTCAACGAGGTGATGGCTATGGTGGCCCTACGTGCCAAGGTTGACAAGATTATCTTGGGTGGTATGGGTATGACTAATGATGACTATTACTTCTTCCGCAACACTTTCTCCAATGCCGGTGCGTTGGACCGTATCATTTGTTTCATGAATACTACGGAAGACCCTGCTGTAGAACGTCTGTTGATTCCTGATATGGCCCTGACGGCTGCCGAGTATTTTGCTGTAGAGAAGAACGAGAAGGTGCTCGTGCTTTTGACCGATATGACTTCGTATGCTGACTCATTAGCTATCGTATCGAACCGTATGGACCAGATTCCGTCAAAGGATTCTATGCCCGGTTCACTCTACTCTGACTTGGCTAAGATTTACGAAAAGGCTGTACAATTCCCCGATGAAGTGGGCGGTGGATCAATCACCATCATTGCCGTGACCACTTTGTCTGGTGGAGACATTACGCACGCTGTACCCGATAACACTGGTTATATTACCGAGGGTCAGCTCTATCTGCGCCGTGATTCGGATGTGGGTAAGGTTATCGTTGACCCCTTCCGTTCATTGTCTCGTCTGAAGCAGTTGGTGGCTGGTAAGAAGACTCGTAAGGACCATAGTCAGGTGATGAATGCCGCTATCCGTCTTTATTCTGATGCTGCCAATGCCAAGACTAAGTTGGAGAATGGTTTTGACTTGACTGATTACGACAACCGTTGTTTGGATTTCGCCAAGGATTATGCCGAGAAATTGCTGGCTATTGACGTGAACCTCGATACGGAAGAGATGCTTGATGTGACGTGGACACTCTTCCGCAAATACTTCAAGATTGAAGAGGTGAATATCAAGAAAGAATTTACGGATATTTACTGGAAGTAAATCCTATACTTTATAAAGTTATTTATGGCAATAAAGTTTCAATATAACAAAACATCGCTTCAGCAGATTGAAAAGCAACTGAAGATGCGACAACGTACCTTGCCCATAATCAAGAGTAAGGAGACGGCATTGCGTCTGGAGGTGAAGAAATGCAAGGAGGAGGCCGTGGCTTTGGAAAAGAAACTGGAAAGTCAGATTGGAGGATATGAAACGATGTATGCCCTGTGGGGAGAGTTTGACCCATCGTTGGTGGCTCTGAAAGATGTGGAACTGGATGTGAAGAAGATTGCCGGTGTTCGTGTTCCCGTCTTGAAGAACATACGTCTGGAAGTTCGTCCGTTCGGCTTGTTCAGTGCTCCGAAGTGGTACTTCGACGGTATCAATCTGTTGCAAGGACTTGCCAAAACTGCTGTCGAGCGCGAATTTGTGCTTGCCAAGTTGGGTCTGTTGGAACATGCTCGTAAGAAGACCACTCAGAAGGTGAACCTTTTTGAGAAGGTGCAGATTCCGGGTTTCCAGGAGGCCGTGCGCAAAATCAAGCGATTCATGGAGGATGAGGAGAACCTCTCCAAGTCTTCACAGAAAATCTTGAAATCGATTCAGGAAAAGAGAAAGGAGGCCGAGGCATGATTCAGAAAATGAAAAAACTGACTATCCTTGTTACTGGCAAGGAGTATGAGCAGTTTCTGACAGATATTCGTGAATTGGGAGTTCTGCATATTCAAGAATTACAGAGCGGATCTACCAGTACTGAGTTGCAGGCAAGTCTTGCATTGGCTGAACGATATAACCATGTGCTGAAGGCATTGGATTTCGTGGCTGAGACATATACATTCGATGTGAAAACTCAAAGCCAATCGGCTGATGCTTCCAGGGGGCTGACTCTGATAAATGAGGTGGAAGCCAAATTGGATGAAGAGAACAAGCTGAAACATCGCATAGACAATGTGGATAAGGCCATAGAGAGCCTGTTGCCGTGGGGGGACTTTGATTGGGCATCGGTGGGACGTCTTTCGACTGCCGGTTATCAAGTCAATTTCTATTGCTGCCCGAGTAAAATGTTCAAGGCCGAATGGGGTGATGAGTATTTTGCGCAAATTATCAGCGAAGTTAGCGGCAAATCTTATTTTGTGACATTCTCTACGGAGACACCTGACATTGCTGCAGAGAAATTGCAACTTCCGACAGAATCTCTTTCTTATTATAATAAGGAGAAGGAAGGGTTGGAAAAGCAATTGCAGGATGTGCGCCAGTATCTCTACCGACTGAATGTGGAACAACGTGGCAGCCTTTTGGCCGGACAGGTGGAAACTGAGAATGAAATTTCTTTGTCGAAGGTTCATCTGAATACCGAATCAGTGGCTGGCGATGCTGTGAAGCTAATTGTTGGATGGACGCTCGAAGAGAAGTCAGAAGAGGTGGTAGCGTACTTGGAGAACAACCATGTGTTCTACGAGATGGAAGATCCGAAACTGGAAGACGATGTGCCTATACAGATAAAGAATGATTCGTACAGCCGTTTGTTTGAGCCCATCTTGCGCATGTATTCGTTGCCCAAATATCACGACCTTGATCCGACTCCCTTCTTTGCTCCCTTCTTCATGCTCTTCTTCGGATTGTGTATGGGAGATGCGGGTTATGGACTCATTATTCTGGCGGTAAGTCTGATTTTGCGCAAGAAGTTGAGTCCCGACATGAAGGGTTATGGCACATTGGGTGCTATATTGGGTGTGATGACCATCATTTGTGGTTCGCTTACCGGTTCATTCTTGGGTATTGACCTCAATCAGGCAGATTGGGCTTTCTTGGCCCCCATCAAGCCTTACTTCATCAGTGATGCCAACTTTACGTTATTCGGTTATTCACCCATGATGGTGATTTCCGTGATTATCGGATTGATACAGGTATTGCTGGGTATGGTATTGGCCGGTACGAAGGCTGCCAAACTGTATGGCTGGAAGTATGGAGTAGGGAAGATGTCGTGGGTGATTGCCTTGTTGTCGGCCATCGTTTGCTTCGGTTTGCCATTCTGTGGAGTTGCATTGCCAATGTTGGTGACTTACGTGTTCTATGCGTTGATGGGAGTTTCCGTATTGGGAATCTTCTTCTTCAACTCACCGGACAAGAACGTGGTGGTGAACTTCGGTTCGGGTCTGTGGGATACGTATGGTATGGCTACTGGTTTGTTGGGCGACTTGCTCAGCTACATTCGCTTGTTTGCCTTGGGTTTGACTGGTGGTGTGTTGGGTGGTGTATTCAACCAACTGGCTATGGACCTCACGGCCGATATGTCGTGGGTTATCCGTTGGTTACCCATGCTCATCATTTTGTTGTTGGGACATGGCATCAACTTTGCTCTCTGTATGATTTCATCGTTTGTACACCCCATGCGATTGACCTTTGTGGAATTCTTCAAGAATGCCGATTTCGAGGGTGGTGGCAAGGAGTATTCACCTTTCCGTGTGAAAGTGTTCAAGGATAAATAAAAAGAATAAATAAAAATAATAACAATTAAAACAAAAAACATTTTATGGAAATTGTATTAGCTTATTTGGGATTGGCCCTTGCTGTGGCCCTTTCAGGTGTGGGCTCAGCCTACGGAGTGACTATTTGTGGTAACGCTGCTATCGGTGCATACAAGAAGAACCCCAGTGCCAGTGGTTCTTACATTGCATTGGCCGCTCTTCCTTCTTCACAGGGATTGTATGGATTTGTTGGTTTCTTCATGTTGAATGCCAAGATTCATGCCAATATTGATATGTTTGCAGCTTCTGCCATCTTCGGTGCTGGTTTGGCTTTGGGTTTGGTAGCCTTGTTCTCTGCTATACGTCAAGCAAAGGTATGTGCTAATGGTATTTCTGCTATTGGTGGTGGTCACAATGCATTTGGTACTACCATGGTGCTCGCCGTATTCCCCGAGTTGTATGCAATCTTGGGTTTGCTCGTATTGATTCTTATTGCCGGAACTCTGCCTGCTGTAGCATAATGTTATCGATTTGGCGTTAACGCTAACAAATTGAAATTTTAAGGAAAATCGCCTATCCTACCGCAAACGTCGGTGGAATGGTGGTTTTCCTTTTTTTTGCAAGTTAATGGTGAGAAAAAAAGTCAAATGTCTGATTATCTGCTAAAAAATGCGTACCTTTGCAGCGGTAACTAATTTAAGGTATAAATAAACAGAAATGACGAAAAAAATGCAAACTCCGGATTACATTTTTGAATCTAGTTGGGAGGTCTGCAATAAAGTAGGTGGTATTTACACCGTATTGTCTACGAGAGCGAAGACATTGCAAGAAGCTTTTACTGACAAAATAATATTTGTTGGA
The DNA here is from genome assembly GCA_017521285.1 of Bacteroidaceae bacterium. GTDB lineage: Bacteria > Bacteroidota > Bacteroidia > Bacteroidales > Bacteroidaceae > Phocaeicola_A. The sequence continues at coordinate 24,694 of JAFXDG010000071.1, forward strand.
CCCGATTTTTGGCAAGGTAAAGAGAATCCTCTTTTTGTAGAAGACGAAACGTTGTTCGCTGAATGGAAAAAGCAAATTGTTGTAGAAGGTTTGCAGGTGCGTACAGGGCGTTGGAATATTCCTGGACAACCGTTGGTTGTGTTGGTTGATTTCAATCCATTTTTTGCGCAAAAGAATCAGATATACACTGACATGTGGAATGATTTCCAAATTGATTCACTCCATGCGTATGGTGATTATGACGAAGCTTCGATGTTCTCTTATGCATCGGCCAAGGTGGTAGAGAGTTTCTACCGTTTTAATCTGACGGCTAATGATAAGGTCGTTTATCAGGCTCATGAGTGGATGACTGGTCTTGGTGCCCTCTATTTGCAGAAGGCAGTGCCCGAAATAGCCACTATTTTTACTACTCACGCAACCTCCATTGGCCGCAGTATTGCCGGCAACAACAAACCCCTCTACGATTATCTTTTTGCCTACAATGGCGACCAGATGGCTGGTGAACTGAACATCCAGTCAAAGCACTCTGTGGAGAAACAGACGGCTCATCATGTGGATTGTTTTACAACAGTGAGCGACATTACCGCCCGTGAGTGTGCCGAGTTGCTGGACAAACCTGTTGATGTGGTGTTGATGAATGGTTTCGAAAACGACTTTGTGCCTGTTGGTTCATCTTATACCGCCAAGCGCAAGAAGGCTCGTCAATTAAAACTTCGTTTGGCAAATTGCTTGTTGGGCGAGGAGTTTAAGGACGATGAGACACTTATCATCGGTACCAGTGGCCGTTATGAGTTCAAGAATAAGGGTATCAATGTCTTCTTGGAAGCACTGAACCGCTTGAATCGCGACAAGAATTTGAAGAAAAAAGTGTTGGCATTTGTGAATGTGCCCAGTTGGGTGGGGGATCCTCGTGAAGACCTTTTGGAACGATTGAACAGTAAAAAAATATTCACGACTCCATTGACTTGCCCGTTGATTACTCACTGGTTGCACAACATGACACACGACCAAGTGCTTGATATGTTGAAATATTTGGGCATGGGAAACAATCCTGAAGATAAGGTAAAGGTAATCTTCGTACCCTGCTATCTGGACGGATTTGACGGCATTATCAACAAACATTATTATGATATAGTGTTGTGTGAAGATTTGACCGTATATCCTTCGTATTATGAGCCGTGGGGATATACTCCGTTGGAGAGTGTGGCATTCAAGGTTCCTACTATTACCACTGATTTGGCTGGCTTCGGCTTGTGGGCAAATACGTTGAAGGGTGGTAAGTATAGCGAGATTGAAGATGGTGTGAAAGTTATTCATCGTTCAGATTATAATTATTCTGAAGTCGCTGATGTTATTCGCGATACCATTGTAGATTTTTCTGCTAAGAGTGACACTGAGGTAAAGAAAATACGTAAGAATGCAGCATCGGTAGCAGAAAAGGCCTTGTGGAAACATTTCATTAAGTATTATTACGAAGCGTATGACATAGCTCTGTGTAATGCACAGAAACGCAAATCTCAAGCATGATTCATGTGGAGAATTCTTAAGTGCGTAAAATGAATTTTGAGAGAAAAACAAAAAACAGAACCGTTATTTATAAATTTTAATTTAAGAGATTTATGAAAATCAAAGCAAGTAACGCGAATACTCCTAATTGGAAGGAGATTACCGTTAAAGCAAGTATTCCTGCTGAATTGAAGAAGCTGGAAGAATTGGCTCGCAACATGTGGTGGGCTTGGAATCACGAAGCTACTGACCTGTTCGGTGATTTGGATCCCGCCTTGTGGAAGGAAGTGGCTCAGAATCCCGTTCTTTTGTTGGAGCGCATGAGCTATGAGAGATTGGCTGAATTGGCAGCTGACAAGGCCATCATCAAGCGTATTGATGAAGTGTATGCTCAATTCCGTGCTTACATGGATGTGAAGCCTAATGCCGAGCGTCCCTCTGTAGCTTATTTCTGTATGGAGTATGGTTTGAGCCATGTATTGAAAATTTATTCTGGTGGTCTTGGTATTCTTGCCGGTGACTACTTGAAGGAGGCTTCAGACAGCAACGTCGACATGTGTGCTGTAGGTTTCCTCTATCGTTATGGATATTTCACCCAATCGCTTTCTATGGATGGCCAGCAGGTGGCCAACTACGAAGCTCAAAACTTTGGTTCACTCCCTATCGAGCGTACTTTGGATTCCAATGGTAACCCCGTAATCGTAGAGGTCCCCTATATGGACTATAAGGTTCATGCCTATGTATGGACTGTGAATGTGGGTCGTATCAAACTCTACTTGCTCGATACTGACAATGAGTTGAACAGCGATTTCGATAAGAGCATCACTCATGCCCTCTATGGTGGTGATTGGGAAAACCGTTTGAAGCAGGAAATCCTGCTGGGTATCGGTGGTATCCTCACACTCCAAAAGTTGGGTATCAAGAAGGATATCTACCATTGTAACGAAGGCCATGCTGCCCTCTGCAACGTACAGCGCTTGTGTGATTACGTGAAGAGCGGTCTTACTTTCAACCAGGGTATAGAGTTGGTTCGTGCCTCTTCACTCTATACAGTACACACTCCTGTACCCGCTGGTCACGACTACTTCGATGAAGGTCTTTTCGGCAAGTACATGAGTGGTTATCCTCAGATGATGGGCATCACTTGGGACGAATTCATGGATATGGGTCGTATCAACCCGGGTGACAAGGGCGAGCGCTTCTGTATGTCAACCTTCGCTTGCAACACTTGCCAGGAGGTGAATGGTGTGAGCTGGTTGCACGGAGAGGTGTCTAAGGGCATGTTCTCAGGTATTTGGAAAGGCTACTTCCCCGAAGAGTCTCACGTAGGTTATGTAACCAATGGTGTACACTTCCCCACATGGAGTGCTACTGAGTGGAAGAATCTCTACAACAAGCACTTCGACAAGGCTTTCATGGGTGACCAGAGCAACCAAAAGATTTGGGAGAAGATTTACGAAGTGAGCGATGAAGAGATTTGGAACACTCGTCTGGCTCTCAAGAACAAGCTCATCGACTACATCCGCAAGAGCTTCCGTGAAGACTGGTTGAAGAACCAAGGCGACCCCAGCCGTATCGTGTCATTGATGGAGAAAATCAACCCCAACGCCCTGTTGATTGGTTTTGCTCGTCGTTTTGCCACTTACAAGCGTGCTCATCTGTTGTTCACCGACCTCGACCGTTTGGCCAAGATTGTAAACAACCCCAACTATCCCGTTCAATTCCTCTTCGCTGGTAAGGCTCATCCCCACGATGGTGGTGGTCAGGGACTCATCAAGAAGATTTATGAGATTTCACGTCGTCCCGAGTTCTTGGGTAAGATTATCTTCTTGGAGAACTACGATATGAAGCTTGCTCGTCGCCTTGTTTCAGGTGTGGACATCTGGATGAACACTCCGACTCGTCCTCTCGAGGCATCAGGTACATCAGGCGAGAAGGCTTTGATGAACGGTGTTGTCAACCTTTCAGTACTCGATGGTTGGTGGCTCGAAGGCTACCGCGAAGGTGCAGGTTGGGCATTAACCGAGAAGCGTACTTACCAGAATCAAGATCATCAGGACCAACTCGATGCAGCTACCATCTACAGCTTGCTCGAAAATGAAATCCTGCCCCTCTACTATGCTCGCAACTCTAAGGGTTACAGCGAAGGTTGGGTACGCACCATCAAGAACTCAATCTCTCAGGTAGCTCCTCACTACACAATGAAGCGTCAGTTGGACGACTACTATAGCAAGTTCTATTGTAAGGAAGCCGCCCGTTTCGCCGACCTCAGCGCCGATGACAATGCCAAGGCAAAGGAAATCGCTGCTTGGAAAGAGCAGGTAGCTGCTGTATGGGACAAGATTGAGATTGTTTCTTCTACCAAGGACGAGGCCATCATCAATGGCTCTATTGAAACTGGTAAGGAGTACACCATCACTCACGTAGTTGACGAAAAGGGCTTGGACGATGCTATCGGTATCGAACTCGTAGCCATTTACAAGGACAAGGAAGGCAAGGATCACGTATATAGCGTAGAGCCTATGGAAGTTGTGAAGCGTGAGGGCAACCTCTACACCTTCCAGTGCAAGCACCATTTGGACAACGGCGGTAGCTTCCGTGTGGCTTACCGTATGTTCCCTAAGAACATCGCATTGCCTCACCGTCAGGACTTCTGCTACGTTCGTTGGTTCGTGTAATGATTTGATAAAAAGTATCAGATTATATAAAAAAGGCTGTTCCGTTGTCGGAATAGCCTTTTTTTTGTTTGAATATGAGGTTGAACCAAGAAAAAGAAGTATCTTTGCACCCAAATTTTCATTTCATATCAAATGACGATTCAGGAGATAGTGTGTGCCCTTGAACGATTCGCGCCACTGCCCTTGCAAGACGGATGGGACAATGCCGGCCTGCAAGTTGGACTGACAGAGGCGGAAGTTACAGGGGCTTTATTGTGTCTGGACGTAACCGAAGCTGTGGTGGACGAGGCGGTTGCGCTTGGATATAACCTCGTCGTATCACATCATCCATTGATTTTCCATGGCTTGAAGTCCATTACGGGGCGGAATTATGTAGAGCGTTGTGTCCTGAAAGCTATCCGTCACGGCATCACCATCTGTTCACACCATACCAATATGGATAATGCACGAGGAGGGGTGAACTATAAAATTGCTGAAAAGTTAGGCCTAGTGAATCTTCGCTTTTTGACTCCTAAGGAAGAGAGTTTGCTGAAACTGGTTACTTTTGTGCCCACGGCGCAAGCTGACGAAGTACGTCAGGCTTTGTTTGATGCAGGGTGTGGTTGCATTGGTGAATATGATTCGTGTAGCTACAATCTGTCAGGCGAAGGTACTTTCAGAGCAGGCGAGGGGACAAATCCCTTCTGTGGAACTGTCGGAGAGTTACACCACGAAGCGGAAGTGCGCATCGAAACAGTGTTGCCGGCATATTTGAAAAGAAAGGTTGTGCATGCGTTGTTGAAAGTCCATCCCTATGAAGAGCCTGCTTACGATCTCTATCCCTTGAAGAATCAGTGGATGCAGGCTGGTTCGGGTCTTGTGGGTGAACTGCCCGACGATATGGTCACGGGTAAGTTCTTGCAATTAGTGAAGGACACGTTTCAAGCCGAATGTGTGAAGTCGAACAAATTCAACGGAAAATCTGTGCGTACCATCGCTTTGTGTGGTGGTGGAGGAGCTTTCCTACTTCCCCAAGCTATAGGGCAGGGAGCTGATGTGTTCTTGACAGGCGAATTCAAGTATCACGATTATTTCGGACATGAAGATGATTTGCTGATGGTGGAGATTGGCCACTATGAGAGCGAGCAATATACAATGGAAATTTTTCAATCAATCATAAAAGAAGCGTGTCCCGCGTTGCCTGTAAGGATGACGTCAGTGAACACTAATCCCGTTAATTATCTATAACAAGAGTATGGCAAGAGAAAAGAAAGACCCTACAGACTTGAGCGTAGAGCAAAAACTGAAAGCACTCTACCAGTTGCAGACCATGTTGTCAGAGATTGACAAAATCAAAACCCTCCGTGGTGAACTTCCCTTGGAAGTGCAGGACTTGGAGGATGAAGTGGCCGGCCTCAACACACGTATTGACAAGATTCGTCGTGAAATGGCCGAATTGCGTCAAGCCGTTGCAACCAAACGCAATGAAATTGAGGATGCAAAGGCTCTGATGAATAAGTATCAGGAGCAACAGGATAACGTGCGCAACAATCGTGAATATGACATGCTGAGCAAGGAAATTGAGTTCCAGTCACTGGAAATTGAGCTTTGTGAGAAGCGTATTCGTGAATATAACGCTGCTGAAAGGAGCAAAAACGAAGAGTGCGTACGTAGCGAAGAGTTGCTTGAAGATCGCGTCAAGGACTTGGAAATGAAGAAGAACGAGTTGGAAGAAATTGTTTCTGAGACTAAGCAAGAAGAGGAGAAACTGAGAGAGAAGGCCAAGAATCTGGAACTTACAATTGAACCTCGTTTGTTGCAGGCTTTCAAGCGTATCCGTAAGAATTCACGTAATGGTTTGGGTATTGTTTATGTAGAGCGTGATGCCTGTGGTGGTTGCTTCAACAAGATTCCGCCCCAGCGCCAGCTTGACATTCGTATGCGTAAGAAAATCATTGTTTGTGAATATTGTGGCCGCATCATGATTGACCCTGAATTGGCTGGTGTAGAAAAGGCCGTAGAGAAAGAAGTGGCTGCTCCTAAGAGAAGAAGCCGTAAGGCTGCAGCCAGTGAATAAGGTTTGATATCCCTTTCTCGGAACAGTCTGAAAAATGCGACTTGCAAAATAGAAAGTGCAAGTCGCATTTTTTCTTGGTTGGTTCAGAAATATTCTTTCCCTCTTCTTCCTTTTTTTGTGTTTAGTCGCTATTGGTTGGTTATCAGTATTTTGTCAATACGTGCTCCGTCCATATCCATTATTTCAAGGCGGAAGTGATGCCATATTAGCCGTTCACCTGTTTCGGGTATGTGTCCGAGCAACTCTAATACCAATCCCGCTAACGTGTTACAGTTGGGAACTGTTGTGCTCAATTCTTCACAGTCAAAGTGGGTGAGGAATTCGTAAAGCGGGCATTGTCCATCTACCAACCAGCCTTGATCATCGGCTCGTTCGACTATGTAGGGTGCTTCGTTTTCGGCCATGTCGCCAACTTCACCCACCAATCCTTCCAATATGTCCTTGGTCGTTACGATGCCCTGAGTACTTCCGTATTCGTCGCATACCAGAGCACGGCCAGTCTTATGCTCTTTCAATAACTCCAATGCTTTATATACAGTCATGTTTTCTGGTAGATAGAGTGGGGTGACGGTGACATTTGTCAAGGCAAAGTCTGGGCTGTCAAGTGCTACAATCAGTGATTTCAAGGTGACGATGCCATATACGTTCTCCAAATTTCCATCTATGACCGGGTAGGCTTCGTACAGGTCATCGTGGATGATTCCTTTGATGGTTGTGGCGTCCATGTGTATGTCCAAGCATACCAGTTCTTTGCGGTAGGTCATAATAGAAGATACTTTCAGGTCTCCCATCACCAGTACACGTTCCATGATGTTCTGTTCTACCTCTTGTACTTCGCCTGCTTCGGCTCCTTCCTGTATCATGGACTTTATCTCTTCCTCTGTTACTCGGTTATCTCCTTCGCGGATGCCGGTCAGTTTTACCAGTAGGATGGTGCTCTGTGAAAGCAACCAGACGAATGGTTTGGCCACGGTGGAGAGCAGATGCATGGGGGGAGCCAGTAGTTTGGCTGCCCGGTCGGCCAATGTCAGTCCAATGCGCTTGGGTACCAATTCGCCCAATACGATGGACAGGTAGGTTACGATGACCACAAGTAGAGTTTGTGCTATGGGTTGTGCGTAGGTAGCCGCCACTCCCCATCCTATGAGAATTGTGGCAAAGTCAGCGGCTAAAACGTCACCGGAGTATAGACCCGTAAGGATACCGATGAGTGTGATTCCAATCTGTACGGTAGAGAGGAAACGGTCTGGTTTGTTAGCCATGTCGAGAGCTCGCTGGGCAGAACGGCTTCCCCTTAGTGTTTCATACGTTTTATTAATCGGACGATTTCACCTGACCATAGGATGACGGAGGTAGAGGCTATGATGCCTGCCCACGTCTGCCAGTCGAGTGGAGTGGTGCGGAAAACGTTGCCACCCCATTGAACGATGATGAACTGTCCGCCCAAAATGATGGCAGACACAATCCACAGGGTGTAAGATTTGCTGAAGCCCTTGAATGCTGAATCATCAGTTCCCAGCACACGGGCATTGAAAAGGTTCCAGAACTGCATCATCACAAAGATGGTGAAGAAGATTGTAAGACCTTTCAAGTCAAGCAGTCCGTTGGCATTCATGTAGAGATAAAGTCCGATAAGCACTACTACGAAGAACAGTCCCATGCCGCCGATGTTGCGGTACATGGCTGGGGTGATGATGAAGTCGGTACTCTTGCGTGGCTGTTGTTTCATCACGCTCTCGCTGGGAGGAATGGAGGCCAGTGCCATGGCAGCGAAGGTGTCCATAATGAGGTTGATCCACAGCATTTGTGTCACTGTCAGCGGAATGGCTGTGCCCATGATCGCACCTAACAGTACGATGGCCAAAGCCACCACATTGATGGTGAGCTGGAAGGCGATGAAGCGCTGGATGTTCTTGTAGAGCGAGCGTCCCCACATGACGGCTGTGCCGATGCTGTTGAACGAATCGTCAAGCAGGGTGATGTCGCTGGCCTCTTTGGCCACAGAGGTTCCTGTTCCCATGGAGAGGCCTACCTGAGCATGGTTCAAGGCGGGTGCATCGTTTGTTCCGTCGCCTGTAACGGCTACTACGGCGCCGCGTTGTTGCAACAGTTGTACAAGGCGTTGCTTGTCGGTGGGACGAGCGCGAGACATAATCTTCAAATCCATTACACGGTCGAGTGCCTCTTCATCGCTTAGGGCTGCAAACTCTATGCCTGTGATACGGTTGCGGTCGGTATCTTCGGGTTTCCACAGACCTATTTGGCGGGCAATCTCGGTGGCTGTTCCTGGAGTGTCACCTGTTACAATTTTGATACCGATGCCGGCACTCTGGCATTTTGCTACAGCAGCGGGTACGTCGGGGCGGATGGGGTCGGAGATTGCGGCAATGCCGAGGAAAGTGACTGGTGATTTTCTTACTAATGCTTCGCAATCATTGCCGTCAGATTCGCTCACTTCAGCTACTGCGAATCCGAGGGTGCGCATGGCCATATTCTGATATCTCATCAACTGTTCTTCTGCTATGGGAAGATATTCTTCGATGGGACATTTTTTTTCCTCCGTGGACAAATAATTTTTTGAGTGCCTGAGAATAATTTCGGGAGCACCTTTTATATATAAGAGGCGTTTCTTGGGAGTGCTGGAATTTGGGAGTTCAGACGAGGCTTCCGGCATTTTCTCACTTTTCACTTTTTCCACCAAAGTTGCCATATATTTCTGTTCAGTGGAGAAGGGAAGCTGACTGATAATCTTTGCCTCTTCGCGCAAATGCTCGTAATTATATCCTTGTTGGTCAAGCCAAAGCAAAAGAGCGCCTTCCGTCGGATTGCCAATAGGGATTAATTCTTCTTTCTTGCGTTCCAGGAAGGCCGTGCTGTTGACGGCCATGTTTTCAGTTAATGCCGTTGACAAGTTGACGAGTTGACTGGTTGATGAAGATGTGCTGCTTGGGTTTGTTAACTTGTCAACTACACCCTTGTCAACTTGTATTTCATACACTTGCATTTTATTCTGTGTCAGTGTTCCCGTCTTGTCTGTGCAGATTACGGTGACGGCACCCATTGTTTCGCAAGCGTGCATTTTGCGTACCAAGTTGTTGGTGGCCAACATGCGGCGCATGTTCAATGCCAGACTGAGGGTGACACTCATAGGTAGTCCTTCAGGGACAGATACTACGATGAGGGTGACGGCCATCATGAAGTATTTCAGCACAATCTGTGCCACCTCCATCCACTGATGCCACCCTTCTGCACTGCCGTGCACTTGGAACCAAGCGTACAGGTCGCGGCTGACGAAGACTACAAAGGTCAATCCTGCAATGGTGAATCCTACTTTACCAATAAGGTTTGCCAGGCGGGTCAGTTGCTTGTTCAGTGGTGTCTCCTCTTCACTCTCTTCGGTCGATTGGCGGGCCACTTTTCCTATTTCCGTCTGGTCGCCCACGCGGGTCACTCGCATGATGCCGTGTCCATCGGTCACTGTTGTTCCGCGCATGACGGTATTGCTGGGGTAGGTCGCTTCAGGGTCGAAGTCTGCGGGGTTGATGGTCTTCTCTACCATCAGTTCTCCTGTCAGGTTCGATTCATTCACCTGTAACGAGGTGGCTTCCAACAGTTCACCATCGGCAGGAATCTCTTCGCCATTCTCAATGATGACAATGTCTCCTACTACCACTTCACGTCGTGGTATGCTGTGAATTTTTCCTCCGCGCATCACCTTCACCTGTGTCTCTTCGCCCACGGCGCTCAGCAGGTCAAATTTCTTGCTTGCATCGTATTCAAAATAGAAACCGATACCAGTGGCCAGGAAGATGGCAAAGATGATTCCGATGGTCTCTGCATATTCGTTTTCAATGATGGAGATTCCTAACGAGAGTATGGCCGCCACTAATAGCACCTTGATGACGGGATCTTTGAATTTTTCCAAATAAAGTTTCCAGATGGATTCGCGTTTGGGGGGTGTCAGGGTGTTTTCTCCGTATTGTTGGCGGTTTCTGATGACCTCCTCTTCACTGAGGCCTTGCAACTTGTGTTGATTAGTGGACATTGGGCTTTTTGTTATTTAACATGATGAAACATAGATACATCCGCATTGAAGGGATATTTTGTTGAACAAAGTTAGCCATAATATGGTTACGGGGAGATAGGATTATACCTTTTTTAAATAATTATAGCTTATTTTTATGGTAGTTCCCATTGGGGGGCATAGTCGCATTCGTCGATAAAAGTTCATTAGTTTGTCCTGTTTATACTGAGTTATTGAATAATTATTTGTACATTTGCGGCGATTTATTAAAAGGAACAAAATGAAAAAGATTAGAACTACGATGGCAGCTTTAGCTGCCACAGTCCTGTTGGCCGGTTGTGGCACGACAGGTTCTTCTATGTTGGGTGGCATGGGTACAGGTACATCGGCTTCAACTCCGGCTGAGACCACTTCTGCATCGACAGGAGAAACTGGTGGATTGGCTTCTCTGTTGGGCAATGTATTGGGTGCTGTGTTGGGAGCTTCCAACAAATTGACCGAGGCTGACTTGGTGGGCACATGGAACTATCAGGGAGTTGATTGTGTGTTCGAGAGCGAGAATCTGCTAATGAAAGCTGGTGGTGAAGTCGCAGCAGCCCAAGTGGAGACCAAGTTGAACGAGGTGTTTGGTAAGTTGGGGGTTGTGCCCGGTGCGTGCAGTTTCACCTTCAATAGCGACAAGACCTATTCTGCACAGATTTCAGCTTTGCCGATGAGCGGACAATACACTCTTGACGCAGCAAACAAGAAACTTACGCTCACCTATTTGGCTGGTTTGGGAACGATGACTCCCCACATTGTAAAGAACGGTAGCAAAATCAGTCTGCTTTACGAAGCTGACAAGTTGTTGGCCATTGCACAGAAGCTGGCAGCTATGTCAGGTAACACCAGCCTTAAAGCGTTAGCCGATTTGGCTTCTGCCTACGACGGCATGATGATTGGCTTCGAGTTGCAGAAGTAATAATTTCTTTTTTCAGGCGCGGATTACGCGGATTACACGGATAGATTCTTTTTCTCAAACATCTGTATAATCGGTGCAATTCGCGCCTGTTTTTTATTTACTCATTCCTTCTTCTTACCCAATTCGAAGGCGGTAATCAGCAACATGAGTTGCCTTTCCATGCTTCGGCATATTCGGTCAGAATCTGGCGGATGCTCTGTCCGATGCGCACATAATCAGCTTCATTCAGATTGGCCAAACTTACTCGTACGCTCCATTCGGGACCATCGAATCCTCCACCGTTGAGTACCACCAGACTGGTCTCTGTAGCCAGGCGGAAGACTACGTCTAAAGGATTGTAGTTTTTCTTCAGGTAATCAACAAACTCTTCTCCGTAGAATTTCTTCGCCCATACGAGCATGTCAATTTCGCTATAGTATCCGGCTCGCAAAGGGTCGGGCACAAGGGTGAATCCGGTGCTGTCCCACAGAGCCTTCAGACGGCGTTGGATAATGTCAAGCATACGGATGCGATACTTGTTCTCCTTGTCCAGCAGACTGAAGAGGGCGAAGAGTGACATCTGCATCTGTTGCGGCAGACTAAGACCTGCTGTATGATTGAGTCCCACTTGTCGGCTGTCGGCCACCATGCGGTCAATGAACTTCATTTCTTCGGGCTTCATTGTCAGGCTGCCGTATCGTTTGGCCAGTTCGGCTTTGCGCTTACGTGGCAGGTTATGGAGCAGTTGGTCGAAGATGTTGTCTTCGTAAATAGCCACCACAGCAGCTCGCCAACCGGTTGCACCGAAGTACTTGCTGAAGGAATATACGCCGATGGTGTTTTTGGGCAAGTCGGCCAAGACAGATCGGAAATGAGGAATATAAGTGGCATAAACGTCGTCAGTGACAATCATCAGATTCGGATTCCAACGATCGACGATGTCTTTAATCTGAGCTACAGTTTCGGGCGCCAATGCATAGCTGGGCGGATTGCTGGGATTGATGATGAAGAGTGCCTTGTACTTCTGGTCGCGCAGGCGGTTAATGTCCTTCTCCTCGTATTGCCATAGGTGCAGACCGTCGTCGGTCATGCGGCTGGCTGGGATGTGGAGTACGTCGAAATCGTAGCGCTTCAGTTCGGGAATCTCGATGTAGGGAGTGAAGGCTGGTACCAGCAGGGCAATGCTGTCACCTTGTCGGAGCAGGTGGTTCTGCATCAGTGAATCGAAAATGTAGCACATGGCTGCAGTTCCTCCCTCGACGGCAAACAGTTGCATGTTCCCTTCTGGTGGGCGGTTGTCGCACAACTCATGGTTCAGATAATCACGTACGGCCACTTCGGTGTATTTCAGTATGCGGTCGGGCACAGGGTACTGGTCACCAATGACACCCTCGACCCATTCATGTACTAAACTGTCAGGGTCAGCGGCATGTTCCATCAGCATGTAGTTGTAGGCACGGCTCAAGAGGTCGGCTCCCGGTTTGTCGGCATTGTTCTTCAAGAATGTCTCAAAACGTTGGGCTATGCCTGCCTTTTGAGGCAGTCCGGCAAATCCTTCAGGCAGATTGAAAGTGAGACGGCATTCTTCCAGGCCGAATAGCCCTAATGTAAAGAAGGCTTCGCGTGGCGAGGTGGCAATCCAGTTGGGGTTACCTCGCCCGGCATTCAACATTGTGTGAGCCAGCTTGCGTACGCTTTCGTCTGCCATGTTTATCAGACGGTTCTTCAACTCGAAGGGGCTTATCTTTGACATCTGTTGTTCAAAGTCCTTGCTGACTTCGCTTTTTTCTTTCAAGTATTTCATAATGGCTTTATTATTTGGGGTTATTTTTGGATTCTACAGTTTCTATTGTAGTTTATTCATTTCTCTTTAGCTGCAGAGCAGTACGATGACCACTCCCCAGATGATGAGCAGAGTGTTGCCGATGGCATAGGTGATGGTGTATCCCAAGGCGGGAGTTTCGCTGCCTACTGCTTCTTCAATAGCTCCCAAGGCGGCTGTAGTAGTGCGGGCACCGGCACAGCAACCCAATGCCAAGGCTGGGTGGAACTTGAATACATATTTGGCCAACAGAAGGCCAATGATGAGGGGAATGGTAGTCGCAAGTGCACCGATGACAAACATCATGGGTCCGATTTCGGCAAAGCCTTTTACGAAGCTGGGACCGGCAGAGATTCCCACGACGGCGATAAACATGTTCAAACCTACGTTATTGAGTACCCACAGAGAAGCATCGGGAATTTTTCCATAGTTGGGATGGCGCGAGCGCAACCAACCGAAGACCAGTCCGGCGATGAGGGCACCACCACTGGTGCTGAGGCTGATGGGAATACCGCCGATACGAACGGCCAGTGCACCTACAATACCGCCCAGCAGGATACCTATGCCTACGAATATCATATCAGTCACATTGGTGGCGCGGTCAGGTACTCCCAATTGATGGGCAGCCAGTTCTACTTCGCGGCTCAGACCAACCAGTTCCACTGTGTCTCCTGCATCTATGGTTGTAGCGGCCAACACGGGGATGTTGACACCCGAGCGGGTGATGCTGCGTACACTGACTCCATGCATGAATTTTTGGTTTCGGATGTTACCCAAAGTTTGTCCTTCGAAATTCTTTTTGGAAATCAGTACGGGGAGTACTTCTACGGGGAAGTTCAGCAAATCGTTGTCGATAATCTCTTCGCCAATCCAATTTTCTTCGCCGATGACAAATTCGCGGCGTCCGCTGAGTACCACTTCGTCGCCATGTTTCAGTACGAGGTCGGGGTTCACGTCGTTAATGATGTCCTTACCTTGGCGGACACGTTCGACAAACAGGCGTTTGCCCTGCTGTGCGAGGTATTCCTCTAACTGCGAAATCGTCTTGCCATCATTGAACCACGAGTTTTCTATCGCATACGCACGGAACACTACGGGACGGTCTGCATTCATGAAACCTGGTTCTTTGGCTTTGTCGTTTCCGCCCATTTTACCCTCTAATTCGCGGCAGGCCTGCTTCACTTTTTCGATTCCACCTAACATGCGTGGCCCGATGCTTCCCAATATCCAAGCCGAACCGGCCGTTCCGAAAATGTAGGTGACGGCGTAGGCTACGGGGATAATGTTTATCATATTTTGTTGGGCTTCTTTGCTGATGTCGAGATTCTGGATGGTGTCACCCGCCACGCCGATAACGGCCGAGATGGTTTGTGCGCCAGATAACAGACCTGCAGCTTCGCCAGCATTGTATCCCATCATCTTTGCCAGTATCCAAGTTACTAACAGGCAACAAACACACATCAGCACGGCGAAATAGACTTGGGGCAGACCGTCTTTTTTCAATCCACGGAAGAACTGTGGCCCCACTTTGTAGCCGATGGCAAAAAGGAACAATAAGAAAAAGACAGATTTCAGCGGACCGCCTACGGGTATGTCCAACTGTCCGACCAACACACCAACGAGCAATACGCTGGTTACCACACCAAGACTGAAATTCCCAATCTTGATTTTGCCAATCCAGAAGCCGAGCGCCAGTGTCAGGAAGATGGCCAGCTCCGGATGGTCTCTTAGTAATTCAATAATCCATTCCATAAAGTAATCGTTTAATTTATTACCCTATGAGAACAGCGTTCGGATAAAAAAGTTCGTTCCTCCGCTCTCTCCCTGTTGGAAAGGGGAGTGGACGGAGGAACTCAGGCTGGGGAGAGTGAAGTTTTCCTTATGCCATCTTGACCAGATCCAGTATCAGCGGAATGTCTGTGACTTGCATGTCCGTACAGAGCAGGTTGTCCTCGTCGGCCATCATCATTTCCTGGAAGGTCTCTTCGCCCACCTTTTGCTGACAATCCCGATAGTATTTTATCGCCTGCTTGTAGTGTCCGTTCAGCCAGTGCATGTGTCCGATGTTCAACAGGTCGTTTTCATTGCATCCGTTTTCTTCTATCATCCGGTAGAAGCGTTCGGCCTGTTCCTTCTTTCCGGCCAACAGTGAGTACCAGGCAATGGCCCTCCATACGGAACCGTTCTTTTCGTCCAGATAGTGTACCTTGAAGAATCGTTTGAAAGCCTCTTCGTAGTCTCCCATTTTGGCCAGGCTGTTGCCCGTTTGCAATTGCAGGGAGAGGTCGTCGGGGGCAATGGCTTCTGCCATCAGGTAGTATTGGGCCGCTTTCTCGTCGTTCTCCACACTACTGTAGCACTGGGCCAGATGGGTCAGTGTCCACAAATTTCCCGGACTGATCAGTTCGGCCTCTTCATAGTTAATGATGGCCTCTTCATATTGTTTCATCTGCTGCATACAGAAACCACGCTTCTGAGCCGTTTCGGCTGTTGGTTCCGTTTCGTGTGCCAGTGTGGCATAGATTTGTTCTGCCTCTTCGTAATGTTTCTGGCTGAGCAGGAATTGTGCCATTTCTTTCAGATGGCCTTTCTCCTGCAACAGGGGGAGGAGCAGGTCACAGAATTGCAGATTGGTCTCCTCCTTGAATATGTCCGTAAATTCGTGACGGTGCGAAAACAGTTTGTAGAATCGGTATATGTTTTGGGCATATTTCTTGCACTGGTATTCGCGCTGATTCTTTTGTGCATACATTTCGCGCAGTTTTTCGCGCATCTCTTCATCGATGGTAGGCAACTGGAATCCCATCATCTGTTGGGTGTTCTGCGACAGGCTCGACATGAACAGATAGAGTGAATAGCAGTCCGAGTCACAGAATTCGGAATTCTCAAAAAGCTCCCGCATCTGTTCTAACCACGAGGGTTGCTTGTCCTGTGTGACAGGGGAAATGTCCGGATGTTCCGAATCGAAAGGAAGGAACCAGTTGGATATTTCGCGGAAGAAGGGGAAATTCTTCATATTGGCAAACGAGGCCATGTGGACATCGGCTCCTGTGGAATAGAGGTGGTTCATGATATTCATCTTGTTTTGCACATCCTTGCTCTCTATCCATTTTTCCCATTCGGGGTTCATGCCATCCTCGATGGCGAGGCTGTCCAGTCCGGTCTTGTCCCGTTTCAGGAGGGGGCTTTTCAGCATTTCGGGCATGAATTCCTCGTTCATGAACTTGCTTATCTTTTCGGTTTCGCGGCTACGCAGAATTTGCATCTGTGCATATTGCAATTCCTTCTTGAAGTCGTTCCGTTTCTCCATGTCAAACACCCGCATATAGATGTCATGTTCTCCCCGTCTCATGCGATTGTCGTGCATCAGGCATCCCAAGGCTATTCCTACTACGGCCCGTTGGTTCACTATGGCCGCCGGATGTTCGTAAGCATCGAAGAGGAACAGATATTTCTGTGGGTCATACATGTCCAGAAAACCCATGGTGACTCCACTTACACACATGGCGGTCACTTTATCGGGCAAGACAGTCAATAACTTTCCCATTGCTTCCCGTTCGCTCGGACTCCAGATGTCTGATGTCCAGAGTACCTTGAACAGAGTACTCTGCAATTCCGTCAAGTGTCCGTTTCCCTCCTTTTGGGCCATGTCCGTAGCCCATTGTACTGTGTCGTGCAGGTTGCGCAGGTGCGGGTACTTCAAGTTTTCGCGCAGGGTCTTGTAGTAAATCGTACTGCTGAATATCAGGTTGATGGCCCTGTAAAAGCGGTCGTTCAGTATCAGAGCTTTTTCTGTCAAGTTGTGGTACATCAGGTTTCGGCACGGGTCGGCCATGTCCTGTAGCATGAATTCCAGCATACGGTTGTACGTTTCGGTCATGTTCTCCAGTTCCGATCGCAAGTTCCAGTCGCTGGCCTCCTCTGCAAGGCGTTTCATCTTTTCCAAGGCATCTTTCAGCCGTTCTTTGCGTATCAGGTCGGCCGTCTCGTTATGCAATTTTTCGGTCTTGTTGAAATCTATCATATCTTCTTTCAAATGCAGTTTCTTGAATAAAAAGGTAGGGCGGATGCTTATGGATAAACAAACTTATCTTGTCAGATTGTTCATTCCACTTCAGAAAACAACTGTTTGCCGAACGATAGTGGCAACATTGCATTGGCTCCCCCTTCAATGATGTAGCACTCTTGGGTACCATACAGTATCAGGCGGATAGGGTCGCCGCCATGGCGCATTTCAGTTTCCAACATCACTTGGCGACAGGCACCGCAAGGTGGGCATGGGTGTGGCGTAAAGCCATCCTTGGTGCGTGCCGCAATGGCCAGAGCCTTTACCGCCTTTTGAGGGAATAGGGCACCGGCTTGAAAAAGGGCTACGCGCTCGGCACACATGCTGCTGGGGTAGGCTGCATTCTCCTGGTTGTTGCCCATCATGACGATTCCGTTGGAAAGGAGCACGGCTGCCCCTACGGCAAACCCGGAATAGGGACTGTAACTGTCGTGGCAAGCCTGACGTGCCATTTCTGTCAAATGCCTGTCCTCTGCACTCAGTTCGGCTTCGCTACATTCCTGTATTTTCAACTCTAAATAGACTTCTTTCATGTTATAAGATGATAATAAACCTTACATTTTATACAAAGTTAGTGAAGAGATTCCGAATATTTGCCATATTATGCGTACATTTGTGAAAAATTAGCATAAAACACCTTTTTTTGATGAAGACGACCTCATTTCTGAGCCTTGTGCTCCTCTTCTTGTGTGCCTGTCCGGCAGATGCCCAGCGCCGCAATAGCCAGTACCTGGATTATATAGAAAAGTACGAGGATGAAGCCGTGGAGCAGATGCAACGCTACCACATCCCTGCCAGCATCACCTTGGCGCAAGGCCTGCTCGAGAGCGCTGCCGGGCGCAGCACTCTTACCCGCAAGTCGAACAACCATTTCGGTATCAAGTGTGGAAGTGGATGGCGTGGACGCCGCACCTATCACGACGATGATGCACGGGGCGAATGTTTCCGTGTCTATAAGAATGCCCGCGAAAGTTACGAAGACCACTCCCGTTTCTTGGCTGGCAAGCAAAGGTATGCTGCTCTTTTCCAACTGAAGACCACTGATTATAAAGGGTGGGCGCGGGGATTGAAGAAGGCCGGCTATGCCACCAGTCCCACCTATGCCACCAAGTTGATAGAACTGATAGAACTGTACGAACTTGACCGGTTTGACGACAGCCGTCTTCAGGACACCTGGATAGCCAATCCCCACGAACCGTTCTTGGCTAATGGCCTGCTCTATGTGGTGGCCCGTTCAGGCGACACCTTTGAAAGCCTTTCTGACGAGTTCGGCATCTCGGCCCGCAAATTGCGTAAGTATAACGACTTGTATAAAGGATACACCCTTCGTCAAGGTGACATCATCTATTTGGAGAAGAAAAACCGGCGTGCACACAAAACGTACAAAACCCACGTTGTCCGTCCGGGTGAGAGCATGTATCTCATCAGTCAGCGTTACGGCATCCGCCTCGACCGCCTCTACAAAATGAACGGTTGCTCCGCCGACTATGCCCCACAGACGGGTGACCTGTTGCGGTTACGGTAGAAAGCCCCCTCTCCTTATTGGGGAACAATTCTCACTTTACCTCCTACTGCAAAACCATATTGTCTGAACTGCACGCACGGACTTCCATACTGCACGCATGAGGGTGTGCATTCTATGTTTCTATGCAAATAAAACATCGCTTTTTTTCTTGAAAGATTATATTTTCTCCCATAAATGCACCTTCCGGCTGATTGGGAGTTAATGTATTTGAATATTCATCGATAAAAGGAGTTACTTTG
>JAFXDG010000072.1 GCA_017521285.1 Bacteroidaceae bacterium
CGACATAATCAATGGAAAAACAAATATTACTCGATTCAATCAAGCGGAGCATGCAGGCCTCTGCCGTGCAGGTGAGATGCTCATTGGGGCGTACATCGTATGCAACTACGCGCGAACAAGCCTTGAAGCAAGTGCAGATGCTGCAACAAGCCAAGCAAGCCCAACAAATTGGGAAATAGACGAGGCACAAGAAGCATTGGTTCAACAATGGGCTGAAGCCAAAGGTGTCTGGTTTGCCAATGCTGAGCAAGACATCGAATCGGAATATGGGACAAAAATAGCCCAAGGAGCCGAAGCAAAAGTGTACTACAAGGATGGTGATGTGTCTGTAATAAAAATACGAACGTCAATCTATGCCACATTGGAAAGGGCATTGGAGTCTATCATATTACACAATGCCATCTTTCCGGAAACCTCAATGAATGTGATAGGTTTTACCCGCGATGCCGACGGAATGTTCCGAACCATCCTTACCCAACCTTATATTGGGTGCAAACGATTGGCTACCAAACAAGAAATAGACCAGCTACTTTCTGCAAAGGGTTTTCAAGACAATAACAATGGATTGGGAGTAAATTATATAGGGAAGCGACTTCACTTGGAAGATATGCATCCTGCCAATGTATTCATCGATTTTTTATCCGATGCCCCAATCTGTATCGACTGTATTATAAAATTTGTCCGATGAAGAATAATCCGCATTCTTCATTCTTCGTTCTTCACTTTTAATTTTTAACTTTTAATTGCATTACGGTTCCCCCAACGCATCGACGATGAGCCGTACCTGATAGGGGGTGAAAGTATGCATCGAATCGGAGAAGCCGCTGCGGTGCAGGGCATCCATGAGCAACGGTTGCAGGTGAATCCATTGCATCAACTTACGACGGGCGGCACTGACGCTCAGGTGAGGGCAGTAGAGCTGTGCCAGTTCGCTCTTTCCGTATGGGCGATGGGTCATGTGGAATTAAAAATTAAAAGTTAAAATCACCACCATTATTTGTGGCTGTTTCTGTTTACAAAGATAGTAATTTTTCTATTGATTACCAAGTATTTCCAAGACTGATTTGTGCAAAATTGCACAAGGTTGTGCAACGGTGTATGACCTTGTGCAATATCGTGCAAAATGCCCTCTCCCGTATCGTATCTTTGCATTGTCTTTCGGATACAGAAGACATGGACTATGGAAATCCATCGCTTGACTATGGGCCCGCAGGCGTGGACTATGGAAGTCCGTAATTAACCGATTCTCTAACTAAAAAAAGAAACATTATGGCTTTTTACAAACCAGTTTACAAGAAAATCAGCCAAAAGTACTATCCGCAGGCGGTAGTCCGTGGCAAACAGATTACGACCAAGGAACTGGCTGCCGCACTGGCCGACCGCTCCACCGTGACCACTGCCGACGTGTATGCCGTACTCATCGACCTGGGCAAGGTGATGGGTACCTACATGGCACAGGGACGCAGCGTGAAGCTGGAAGGTCTCGGTTCGTTCCGCTACGCCATCACAGCCAGAAAACAGGGTGTGGATACGGCCGAAGAGGTGACTGCCGCCGCTATCGTGGGCACACTTGTGCGCTTCAGTCCCGAGAGTACCCGCAATGCCGACCACACCACCGCCACACGCACCATGGTGGCCGGCTCGGTAGAGTGGACGAAGTATGCCGACGAGGAGGAAAAGGAAGATTCATCCGATTCCGGTGACTCTTCAAACTCGGATAGCGGAACGGGAAGTAATCCGCTGTAATTTCACTTTTTCTTCTTGACAGCAAGAAGAAAAAGATGACAAAAAGAAGAACTGCCGGCTCCCGCTCCGAAGCTAAAAATCGTGATGCTTTTTCTAAACGGGAAGAACGCGCTTCGCTTGAACGGCTTCCCGTTCTTAACGAAAAAGCATACGATTTTCTTGACGCTTCTCCGCTAATGCCGGAGGCCATGCGGCGCGTTAGCGGAGAAGCGTTCATGTTGTCTCTGTCATGCTGACGAAGGAAGCATCTGAGGCCGTGTGCTTGACCCGAAAATAGCAAAGTTGTGGAAGGAGTAGAATGCGAACGTGCCGGATGGGCTAACGCGCCGGTGGTTCTTCTTTTTTGTTACCTTTTTACTTCTTGCCATCAAGAAGAAAAAAGTAAACCAACTTTTAATTTTTCCAATCCTATTATGAGTAACGAACAAAAAGAAAGCATCTGGAGCACTGTGCTCCGCGTAGTGATAACCATCCTGACAGCCATTGCGACAAGCCTTGGTGTGCAGAGTTGCATGTAAAATTGGTTGATGCGTTGAGACGTTGATGCGTTGATGCGTTGAGACGTTGATGCGTTGAGGGTCGAAGGTCTAAGGTCAAAGGCTGATGGTCTAAGGTCAAAGGCCATCGGCCATCGCCATCAGCCATCAGCCATCAGCCATCGCCATCAGCCATCGCCAACAGCCATCGACCCTACCATAACCATTAACGAATAACTCTATGTTTGAAAAACTGACACTTAATGACCCCGTTTTCAACGTACCGGGGACCCACCTAAATCCTCCCTGTAAGGGAGGACTTGGGAATAGTATCGACAATGAGGTGCGGAGTATTCAAGCCCCCTCCCTCACAGGGAGGGGCAAGGGGGAGGGTCCCAAGGGGGAGAGTCCAGGCCGTTCTGTCCGCCTCCTCATCATCCACTGCAGTGCCACCCTGCCGGGACAGCGCGTATCGGTGCAGGATATCGACCGTTGGCACCGCCAGCGGGGATTCGACTGCATCGGTTACCACTTCTACATCACCGTGGATGGGACGATATGGACAGGACGTCCGCTGTCACAAATCGGTGCCCACTGCAAGGGGTACAACGCCCACTCCATCGGCATCTGCTACGAAGGGGGACTGGACGAGGAGGGTCGTCCCTGTGACACGCGCACCCTACTGCAGAAAGCAGCCTTGGTGGCGATCATCAACAAATTGCGTGAAATCTATCCCGCCGCGGATGTGGTGGGACACTGTGACCTCGACCTCAGCAAGGCATGTCCCTGCTTCAGTGCGGTGGAGGAGTATAGTAGTGAAGAGTGAAGAGTGAAGAGTGAAAAATGAAGAACGAAGAGTGAAGAATCCAATAGTCTGTACATTATGATTCTTCACTCTTCGTTCTTCACTCTTCACTTCTCATCAAGCCTCACCCTTGAAGTCCGAAAGGTTGGGCACGTAGGTCTTGTTGCCCTGTGCCTGCTCGGGCATACGGATGGGTCCCCAGTTGTTCTCGTACTTCTTCACATTGTCCTGCAAGGCGAAGAGGAGACGCTTGGCGTGTTCGGGAGTAAGCACAATGCGGGATTGCACATTTGCCTTGGGAAGGCCGGGCATCACGCGCACAAAGTCGAGGATAAATTCAGAGGTTGAATGGCTGATAATGGCCAAGTTGGCATAGGTACCTTGTGCCACTTCTTCCTTCAACTCGATTTGCAATTGTCCGTTCTGATTGGGAGTATTCTTTTCCATAATTCTTTTTACTTTTTATAATGGTTAATAAATAATGAGCGCGAAGATAGCGTTTTCTTTCCTTTTGCCCTAATTTCGTGCCCGAAGATTATAGTTTTTTATCATACCTCCCATAATTAGAACACGGAGACACGGAGACAAAGAGGTTTTCCTTTCTTCTGTGACAAATATATCTTCTCTGTGTCTTTGTGTCTCTGCTTTCAAAAAAATAAAGGGTTTGCATGAACGCTGAATTGTTACCATACCTTATTATATATATAAGAGAGGATTCATGGATGTCCAATGTTTAAAATATGCTAATAAATCGCTACTTTATGTCGTGTTTACTTGCATGTTTGTCGCGTTTACATTACATTTGCAACGTCGTAAGAGGAAAGACTGCAGATTTTCTCGACAGACGCACTACTATGTATAATGTATAACTTAAAAACAAACAAGTAACATGAAAACATTCAAACTATTGCCACACGGGTGGCAAACGGCCGGTTGGACAATTGCCGGAATGGGTGCAGGTATGATGCTTTGGGGATTCTTTCTGGATACGCATAAAGAATCATTCCTTGTCTGCGAACAATGGGTAATAGGTGTAATTCTATGGACCATAGCATTCCTCATCATGGCCTTTGCACAGGAGGAGTATGAGGACGAGCGCATCCACAGTATCCGCATGAACACATTGGGCATCACGGCCATCATATATGCCGCGATGATAATTTTGAATCCTTTGGCAAACATCCTTCTGTCTCATATCTTCAGCCCTCTTGCTTATGCAGAAATTAGTACAATCAAGGGTATATTCTTAAGGCCCCTCCTAATCTATGTCCTATTGTTCAAATTCTTCCTTTGGAAGGAGAATCGTAGTCTGAAGTATGAAGAATAATATCCGAGTAGAACGTGCCAAGCTGCGCATGACGCAACAGGACTTGGCCGACCGTGTACACGTGAGCCGACAGACCATCGTGGCCATTGAGCAAGGGAAGTTCAACCCTTCGACGGTGCTGGCCCTGCGCATGTCGGCCATCTTCAACACTCCCGTAAACGACATCTTCGAACTGGAGGAGGGGGATTGGAAGGAGTGAAATGTATATACCTAAAAACGATTCATTATGATAAAGAAAGCATTCTATCTCATTGCTGCAACCATTGTCTTTGCCAATTGTAGCAATGCGCCACAAGCGCCTACGTCGTTTGTGGTGGAAGGCACACTGCCCGACTCTTCGTTTCATGGGGAACAGATCTACATGCAGCGCTACACCGACGGGAAGACCATGGGAGTGACTAAAGTGGAAGGAAACCGTTTCACCTTCACAGGAGTAGCCGACTCTGCCGACTATTGCCGTATCGAAGTCGGTCCAAGGCTCTACAGTAACCTGATATTGGAAAACGGGCATATCAACGTGAAGATGGTGAACATCAATGGTTTTGGCATACAGCCATTCGCCACCGGCACACCCGGGAACGAGGAATATGCCCGCATACATCTACTCCACGAGGATATAATCTCGCATCACAACAATCGGATAGACAGCCTCAGCCAAATATATCGCGATGAGCAGGAGCTTATAAAGGCTGCACAACCCCTTGTGAAGGAGCTGCACCAAAAGATGACAGCGCAAGCCAAAGAGCTGTTTGCCACCCATCGGGACGATGTGATTGGCTATACGCTGCTTTATTCGATTTTCCTGGACGGATTGAGTCTTGATGACCAGATTGAAGTCATTGAATCCACCGGCCCCAGCATCCTGCAGACCGACTTGGCACAAGAGAAGTTACGGAAATTGCACCGGTTGAAAAAGACCCAACCAGGGACACCTTATATTGACATCAAAGGAAAAGATGCCAACGGCAAGGACATCGCTCTGTCCGACTTCATCGGGAAGGGGAACTATGTGCTCATCGACATGTGGTCCAGTTGGTGCGCCCCCTGCAAAGCCGAAGTGCCTAACATTGCAGAAAACTATCGTGAGTTCAAGGACAAAGGATTGAGTGTAGTGGGCATCTTCGTGTGGGACGAGGCCGAGAATCTTGCTCCCTGCATGAAGGAACTGAATATCACCTGGCCTCAGATTGTCGCCGAGACCTCAGTACAAAAGGATTATGGCATAGAAGGTATTCCCGAGATGATTCTCTTTGCTCCCGACGGAACTATTGCAGAACGTGGGGTGTCCTTGCGTGGTGCAGGATTGAAACATGTCCTAAAAAAGTATTTGGATAATGGGCAAAGAGGACAAGCGGAATTGGGATACCAGTCAATTAATCATAGCAAGAAATGAAATACTTTTTTGAGTATATTCAGTTGATACTATTGCGCGCAAAATCCAAGAGTCACCATGATGGTGGTTCTTGGATTTTTATTGTAATTTGCACTTGCCAAGTGCAAAAACAAAGAAAATTTGCACTCACCAAGTGCAAATTTAGCATTTTCACGACAACACCACGCGATCACCGGCACGTTTGGCAATGGCGCGTTGCACTTCGGAGAGATCTTTGTAGCGCTTCATCACCTCCATGTAGCGGGCGGCATCGGTCATGATGGTACGATCCTGCAGGGCGGCGAGCACCTGCTTCAGTTCATCTTCCACAATGGCCAGTTTGAGGTCGGTAAGCAAATGGGGCACCAGTTCACAGAGGCGCTCTTCATCGGTCACCACCTTTTGCGAACGGGAGTGATACTTGCTGAGCTGGTAACGGTCGCTACTGAGGTCGGCCGCCAAGCGTGCCACCTGCGGGTCGGGATGGGAGAAAAAGTAGCGCGAAGCCACAAAGCCCGCGTCATGTATGCGTTGCATCACCTCGTCCAACATACGGCGATGCATGGGGTCCTGCAACTCCAAACTATCGACAGCGAGGTCGGAAGCCACATGCTCGGCCACCGTCACCTCACGGGAGGTGCCATCCTCATCTTCCATCGCATACATCACCCGCTCGCCATAGCGCACCACCTGTTGCATCAGCAGCACCTCCTTGTCGTGGTAAGCCTTTTTCTGTTTGTTGAAAAGCGGACCCTCACCCTGCCCCTCCCAAGGGAGGGGAGTAGAATGTTCGGCCAAATTGTTTACTCCACTTTCCTCAGACGGAAATGGCACAGATGGCGGTGGTATAGACGCACCTCCACCTTCTTCCATGGGGGGAGGAGGGACATCCAATCCTTCCATCGGAGGAGGAGCCGGACTTCCCAACAGTTCCACAGGAACTTCCCCATCGGGTGCAGGCACATTCTGCTGCGCTCGTTCAGCCTTGGCAGCCTCGCGCTGGCGCTGTTTCTCCGCCGCGGCCTGTTTTTCTTCCTTGGTGCGCATCATCAGTTTGTTCACCTCCTGCACCAGCAGTTTTTCCTCGACCTGAAGCAGTTGGCTACATTCGCGGATATAGACTGAGCGCACGATGTTTTCGGGGATGACGGAGATGCTACGCACGATGTCACCAATGAGTCCGGCCCGCTTGATGGGATCGTTGCCCACCTCCTCAAGGAGCAGATTGGTCTTGAAACGGATGAAATCGACTTCGTGCGAATTGATGTATGCCTTATAGTCGGTGGCATTGTGCTTGCGGGCAAAACTATCGGGGTCTTCCCCGTCAGGAAGGAGCACCACCTTGATGTTCATGCCTTCCTCCAGCAACATGTCGATGCCTCGGATAGAAGCCTTGATGCCGGCACCATCGCCATCGTAGAGCACAGTGATATTGTTCGTAAAACGGTGTATCAGGCGGATTTGTCCGGAGGTGAGCGACGTGCCCGACGAAGCTACCACATTCTCGATGCCCGCCTGGTGCATGGAGATAACGTCGGTGTAGCCCTCCACGAGGAAGCAACGGTCGTCCCTCACGATGGCCTGCTTGGCAAAGTAGATACCGTAGAGTTCGTTGCTCTTGTGATAGATTTCCGACTCGGGGGAGTTGACATACTTCGCCACCTTGCCATCAGTCTTCAACACACGCCCGCCAAAGGCAATCACCTTACCGCTGAGTGTATGCACGGGAAACATCACACGTCCCCAGAAACGGTCGCGCAATTGCCCGTCGTTATCGCGCCGGTAGCAGAGTCCCGTCTTTTCCAAAAACTCCTCCTTGAAACCCTTGCGCTTGGCCTCCTTGGCCAAGGCGTCGCGCTCATTGAGGCTGTAACCTAACTGGAACTTACGGATAATGTCGTCGCGGAAACCACGCTGGCGGAAATAGGCCAAGCCGATGCTCTGCCCGTCGATATGGTTATGAAGGAGGTTCTGGAAATAGTTGTTGGCAAAATCATTCACTACGAACATACTCTCGCGGTCGTTCTGAGCCTGCTTCTCCTCGTCGCTCAGTTCGCGCTCCTTCACCTCGATGTGATACTTGTTGGCCAGCCACTTCAGTGCTTCGTAGTAGTTGAGTTGCTCGTGCTCCATGATAAAGTGCACCACGTTTCCTCCCTTTCCGCAGGAGAAACATTTGCACAACCCCTTGGAAGGCGACACCACAAACGACGGTGTCTTCTCGTTATGGAACGGACACAATCCCTTGTAGTTCACCCCCGCCCTCTTCAGCGTGACGAACTCCGACACCACATCGACAATCTGTGCCGCGTCCAATATCCGGTCTATGGTAGCTTGGTCAATCATTTCAAGGAATTACCCAATATCACTCCGATTGTGATTCTCGACAATATTGTTCAATATATGGTTTCAATTCTGGAATATCCGTCTCTATCGTCCCCCACAACTGAATCGGTTTAATTTTATAGTATCCATGCACTAAAACATGACGCATCCCTTCTATAACATCCCAATCCACTTCCGTATGGGACTCTCTGAACTCTTTAGTCAACATATAGACCGCCTCGCCAATAATCTCCACATGTTTCACGAAACCATAAAAAAGGATAGAATCATTGGCCACTTCCTCAAAAGTATAGCGTTCCTTGTTTTCCAACAAAACATTGATGGAATTCAAGATATGCTCCAACCGTCCTTTGTCTTTAATCTTTTCTCTCATATATCAAGATTTTATCACGATTAACACTATCAACGGCAAAAGGAAGAAGACCTTCATCCTCCACCAAATCAACCTCCCTATTCAGCAACTTCTTCAACGAGCACATAATACGTGATATTGTGAACAATGTCACCTGCTCATCCTTAGAATATTGAACCAATATATCCACATCACTATCAGCCGTATCCTCACCGCGAGAACACGAGCCGAACAACCATGCTTTATTTATCGGCTGACCTACTAAATAAGCCTGAATTTGAGGAATCATTTCCTTTACACGTGCACTAAGCATATCTTCAATTCTTTTTCTGCCACAAAAATACACCTTTTCTCCCGAAAGAGCAAAAGATGGAAAGAATTTGTTGGTTTAATTACAGAAAAGGGCATCCATATCTCCCGAACAAGCAATTTGCACATTTTTTTGTGCACTTTTCCCGAATTATGCACATTTTTTTGTGCAATATTTGTATCTTTGCAAAAAATGAAGAATATGAATGATGAACTTCTAAGGATAAAAGACGTAGCGATAAAAGCTATTCCCAAAGGTAGTCAAGCTATACTTTACGGTTCTCGTGCCCGTGGAGAAGCACGGTCAGGTTCTGATTGGGATATTCTCATCTTATTGGACAAGGAACAACTTGAGCAGTCAGACTATGACAACGTAAGCTATCCGTTTGTCCTGTTAGGTTGCGAATTGGGAGAAGAAATCAACCCCATCATGTACACCAAGAAAGAATGGGAATCTTATCGGATTACCCCTTTCTACGCTAATGTTTTGCGTGACGGAATCAATCTTGTATAAGTATGACAGAGGAAGAGCGTAAAATACTTGTTGACCAACAGTTAAGCAAGGCTCATCGCTTTCTTACACAAGCTGATGAAGTTTATGCTTTAGGATATTGGGATATGGCCGCTAACAGGTATTACTATGCTTGTTTTCACGCGGTACAAGGATTATTTATCCACAAAGGCATCTCCGCTCACAAGCACGCGGGAGTGGTTTCTCAATTTAGTTTGCACTTTGTAAAACCTGAACTTGTAGGAAAGACTTATGGAAGTTTTCTTGCCCGTATGATGCAACTTCGTCAGAAAGCCGATTACAATTGTGCTTATGACATTACAGAAAAAGATGTCCATGAAATAGTAAATCTTTCACGCGATTTCATTTGTAAAGTGGAATCACTGATTACCTGCAATTAATCCGAATATAAGTTAAAAATAAAAGTGGAGCATAACCCTCGCGGTTATCCCCACTTTTTTCTTTTTATCTCACTCTTCAAACAACCTGCCACTACTCTCTGACATGGAAACCTTGTTCAGGGCACAAATCTCTTCGAGGGTAGCTCCACTTCTGGCTAAGGCATAGAAGGATGTTTCGCTCAGAAGCACGTATTCCCACGTACGGTTCATGCGGTTCTCCTCGTCCAACTGATTGATTTTCTTGCACCACTCAACAAAATTCTACATTGCCAGGATGGTATGATAAACTTTATCCATAAACTCCTCAAAATCATTGACGATTACTGCATTGCCATCTAATGAGTAACGATGGCTTGAAACTTCAATTTCGAAAGGCTTTTCTCTATAGTAATGAAGATAATCATCCAATGTATATAACTCATCATTGTCTGGTATATGTACCACATAAATAAGAGTTTTATTGGGAGTGTGATAGAACATATCGACATTGTCTTTTGCCAATGCAACATACTTGGATATATTATGTTCGGTAAATGTTTCCCATTTCTTTATATTCTTCTTTTTATCATAGTATGGTAGTCTATCCAAGATAATGAATATCTGGAAATAGGGGAAACGATTGCACCTGATATTAGCCGTTTCACCAAGCACATTTTCAAAGTAATTGTTTGAATTCTGAGAATAATTTTGCATTACAAACTTTACGGCAATCCCTCGATTACTCAGATGGGAATGTCCTGATAGCTACAACTTTTTTTACTAACCACCAAATTTACAGACAATTAAAATCCGTCAAACTCACGTCAAAATAGTATCTCAGATCGCAAATTAACAATATCTTTAATCTCCCTCTCCAAGTATGGTATACTAAACACATAGGGCTTGTTGTATGAAGGGTGAAATACACCTAACCTTAAATCTGAAATTTTTATACCATAATTTTGTTCTATAATATATTTGTAAAAACTTAATTGCAATGCATAATGATAATACGGGGTATTGTCCAGATGTTCTAATGGATAGTTACCCTTTTCACCATATTTGTTGTTTTTTATAAGTATGCCATTTTCTACAATTTTATCGCTTCGTTTCCAATCATAGATAATGAATTCTCCATTCTGATAACTCACAAAATCTACAGTCCCAGCTATTTTGCATCCAAGATCGTATACCGTCCATTCTGTACGATATGGATTAAGTCTCATTTTATTCGCGAATATCTTAAATAATTTGTAAGCGTCTTTCTCTTCTGAATCATTACCTAAATAGTAGTTCTCAATCTTGGAGTGCATCATAGTCCCCAACTCTATACTTTCTTCGCCTTTCTTTTTCCATATTTCAAGTACTTCAGTTGTCGAGATTCCCAATTGTTTCGCTTTACGCTTCGCATGATATTCAGAATTAAACTTCGGAAAGGCATTTTCTACAAATGTAGTAACAGAATCCAAAATAATTCCATTTACAATATAGGTATGGTCAGATTGTCGAAACGTAATGTTTTTATCACGAATATGAGCATTTCTAATATTAAAGCGGAATTTTTCTTTTCGTTTCTCTTCTTCCTCTAACTTCCTCTCTCTTCGTTTTTTTTCTTCCTCCCACTCTTTCTCTTTTCGTTTTTTTTCTTCCTCCCACTCATTCTTAAAGCGTTCTTCTATATTATCAATCCATTCCTCTTTTTCCCGCAAGGCTCCACTATCGTTATATAAAGCATTCTTGAAATTAATATATCTTTCAGATTCAATGAATTTTTTTCCTAAATATTCTAATTCAATTATTGTTGTCCGCTAAATCTCAAAAACGCTTTTCGTCGTGCGCACGCGAAAAAAATGGGCTGATTCTCGCTAGGAGAGTCAGCCCTTTGGCTTATCTTTGCAGCGCTCAAACTAAAACGATAGCCAAATCATGTACAA
>JAFXDG010000073.1 GCA_017521285.1 Bacteroidaceae bacterium
CTGTTGCTGCTGCTGTTGCTCCTGCTGTTGCTGCTGTTCCTGCTCCTGTTGCTGCTGCTGTTGGTCTTGCTGGTCCTGCTGTTGCTCCTGTTCCTGCTCCTGTTGCTGCTGCTCCTGCTGCTGGTCCTGGTTCTGTTGCTGTTGCTCTTGCTGCTGCTTCTGCTTCATGGCAACTGTCAGATTGTAGCGGGTTTCGTGGTCAGCCGGATTGTTCCGCAACGCATTCTTGTAGGCTTCGATACAGGCATCCAATTGCTTGCTGCTCTGCAACACGACTCCCATGTTGTGATAGATCTGCGCCAACTGCTCCTTCCCCTCCGGCGTGGTGGCAATGTTCTTCTCATTCACCGCCACTAAGGAGGCTGCATTGGCAAACTGCTCCATGGCCTCCTGGGCCTTTTGCTGCATCAACAGGGCATTCCCCAGGTTGTACATGGCCTCCATCGACTTCGGATTGATGTCCAATGCACGCCGATATTCCACCTCGGCCTTTACGAACATGCTATCTGCATACAATTTGTTACCCCTGCGGACAAAGTCCCTGTCGGTCTTCTGGGCATACCCTCCCAATGCCAGAAGGAACAGGCATACGAGGGAAAAAATATACTTATACTTAACTTTCCACATAACTAACGAAACAATCTGATGTTCTTAAACAAAGGATTCTTGCGCTCAAGGATGAGCAATTCCAATACCAGCGCAATCAGAGCAATCCAGGCAACTACCATAAACTGCTCGTCAAACTCGGTGAAAACGGTAGTCTCCACATCGGCTTTGGCCAGCTTGTCTATCTCGCTCTGCAACAGACGTTGGGCAGAATTGGAGTTATCTACACGGATATACATGCCCTTACCCGCCTGGGCGATGGACTGACACATCTGCTCATTCAAGCGGGTGACAATGACATTTCCGTCCTTGTCCTTGCGGAAGTCATTGGCACGAGTGCCGGAAGGGATGGGCGAACCCTCGGGAGAACCCACACCAAGCACATACACCTGCATCCCTTTCTCTGCAGCCGCACGGGCAGCCTCCTCGGCTCCACCCTCGTGATTCTCTCCATCGGTAATGATAATGATAGCCCGTCCTACCCCTTCTTTGGGAGTAAAACTGCGCATGGCCAGGTTGATGGCACCACCAATGTCTGTTCCCTGACTGGCAATCAAGGAAGGATCAATGGCATCAAGGAACATCTTGGCCGAGATGTAGTCGCTCGTGATAGGCAACTGGGTGAAGGCCTGACCGGCAAAGACAATCATACCCACCTTGTCGTTCGTGAAACTATCCACCAATTTGCTCACCAGTTTCTTGGATTTCTCCAAACGGTTGGGTTGCACATCCTCGGCCAACATGGAGTTCGAGATGTCCAATGCAATGACGGTCTCAATACCACTGCGCTTGACAGTCTCCATCTTCGACCCGAACTGAGGGCGGGCCAATACGAAGATAATCAACGCTATGGCCACGAATGAAAGCCAAAATTTCCACGCCATACGAGCACCTGACACATCGGGCATCAGCTGATTCAGCAATTCAGGGTCGCCATATTTCTTGATGCGTTGTATGCGACGATAGTTCGAATAAAAATAAAAGCCCAACAAAAGAGGCAATATCGCCAACAGATACAAACTTTCAGGGTTTCCAAATCTAAACATAATTCTTCTTTAATTCTTCGTTTAAGGAATCCTTCTCAATACAGAGTTTCTCAACAACACTTCCAACAAGACACAAGCCAAGGCTATCCATGCAAACATCTGATATTCCTCTTCACGTTTGCTGAACTCCTTTACATTCAGTTTGGTCTTTTCCAATTTGTCAATCTCGGCATAGACCTGACGCAACTTGTCATTGCTGGTGGGACGGAAATAGTTTCCACCCGACGTGGTCGCAATCTGAGTCAAAGTGGATTCATCTATCTCTACCGGCTGATTGATGTATTGGACTCCCATTTGCGTCTGCACAGGATAAGGTGCTGTACCATTGGTTCCTACACCGATTGTGTAAACTCTTACTCCAAAACTCTTAGCAATTTCTGCAGCAGTCAACGGCGAGATGTCGCCCCGATTATTTGAACCATCGGTAAGCAAAATCACCACCTTCGACTTGGCTTTGCTATCCTTCAAGCGGGAAACGGCATTGGCAATACCCATACCAATCGCCGTACCGTCGTCAATCATGCCACGCTGAGCAATGGAGCAATCAATGTCTCGGAAAAGATTAAGCAACACAGCATGGTCAATGGTGAGCGGACATTGTGTAAAACTCTCACCGGCAAAGATGGTAAGACCAATGTTATCGTTGGGACGTCCGTTGATAAATTCTGCCGCCACTTCCTTAGCAGCCTCTATACGGTTGGGCTTCAAGTCTTGCGCCAACATACTGGTAGATACGTCCACGGCCAACATGATGTCAATACCTTCAATCTCAGTGTTCTGCCAATTGTCCGTTGTTTGCGGGCGGGCTATGACCAATACCAACATAGTCAATGCCACCAAACGCAAAACAAAAGGCACATGCAACAGATAAATCTTATAACTTCGAGGCACTTTCAGATAAGCATGTGTGTCCGACACTTGCATAGCCGGTGTACTCTGCCTGTGACGCATTACATACCATATTATATAAGGTATAAGCAATATAAGCAGGAAGAGACATTCGATATTTTCAAAAATCATAGGTTCTTTCCGTTTTTATTCATTAGAAAAACAGGTTGTAAATGTCGCGCCCCATGTAGAAACCGACCACAAGGAGAAGCACCGCCAACACAATAATACCCGCAATAAGAGCCATCTTGGCCTGACGCGAACGTTTTTCTTCAATCGTTATTTCCGTTGGAGCCGGCTTTTCATTGGGGTCAACCTCCATCTTTGTCTGGTTGATGAAGTCAACGGCACTCATCAGATTCATGTCATTTTCGTTCAAAAGTGGCGCATACTTGGCAAACTTCACAAGGTCGGCCGTCTGGAAAAGCAGCTTCAAGTCCTCAATAGCCTCCTTATCCTTGTTTTCTTGCAGATAATCAATGATTTCTGCTGAAGTCTTCTCCATAGCATTAAAGCCGAATCGCTCATGGATATAAACTCTTATCACATCCGTCAACTCGGTATAATAAGCTTTAGGATCACCCTTCTGCCAAGTTTTTTCCTCCTTGATTCGCTCAATCTCCATCATTGCCTGCTGATGCGGAGGCAGTTTAGGTTCAACCTTCACCTTCCGGATAATGGGTTTATTGTCTATATACCTGATGATGAGATATACAACACCGACAATGAGCAATACCAACAACACGAATTTCCATGTCACTCCTTTCCAATCTTCCCATGAAAGAGGCAATTGCAAGATATCCTTAGGACCAAATATGGCCTCAGGATTCTCTGCATCGATTTCCATCGGATAAACCATCAGTGCCAGACTCTTTGAATAATAAGGCTTTTCATCCACCAACACCTCAAATGGAGGCAGATAGTAAGTCGCTGAGTCGAAGGAAGTAACGGTATATTCCTGAGTGACCAACATACGCTCCCGATTGTTCAGGTATTGCGTATCGGCCTTAGCCACTTCTATCACTTCCACACCTTTCACTATCGTATCGGTAAAGAGGGGAAGTTGCAATTTTTGCGAAGCATCGCAACTGACTTCCAGCTTGATACGTGCCTGCTCGCCAATGAATCGTTGAAGCGAATCAATGCTTGCATCCACGGTGACATTTTGTGCCACACTCACCCTTGGGATAAGGATACAACACATCAGGGTTAAGGCTACCTTAAGCCAAGGATAAGGTTGCTTCGTCATTTTACATTCTTTCATTTCTCAATTTCTTTTTGCAAACAGGTTCAACAGAGCCTTCACATAGTCTTCATCCGTTCGAATAGAGACAGAATCAACCCGACTTCTCGTGAATGCCGCATTCATCTTCTCCTGACGCTCTTCCCACCATTCATGGTGTGCCCGGCGCAAGGCTTTCGACGAAGTGTCGATATACTGTTCGTGTCCGGTTTCTGCATCACGCACCTTCATCAACCCTACATCGGGCAAATCGGCCACCCGACGGTCATACACCTGTATGGCCACCACATCGTGTTTCCGATTGGCAATGGTCAAGGCGTTCGAGAAGTCACCCTTATCAATAAAGTCACTCAAAATGAATGCCGTACAACGTTTCTTCAGCACATTGGTCAAATATTCAATGGCCATCTTCACGTCCGTACGACGACTTTCGGGCTTAAAGTCAAGCAATTCGCGGATAATGTACAAAATGTGCTTCTTTCCTTTCTTGGGCGGGATAAATTTTTCTATCCTGTCTGAGAAAAAAATAACTCCAATCTTGTCATTGTTCTGAATCGCCGAGAAGGCAAGCGTAGCGGCAATCTCTGTCTCCATCTCCTTCTTCATCTGCTTCACCGTACCAAAGTCAAGACTGGATGATACGTCAACGAGAAGCATCACCGTCATTTCGCGCTCTTCTTCGAACACTTTGATGTAGGGCTTGCTCATGCGGGCGGTCACATTCCAATCAATATCGCGTACATCGTCACCATATTGATACTCACGGACTTCCGAGAAGGCCATACCCCTTCCCTTAAAGGCAGAATGGTATTGCCCCGCAAACAAGTTGCTGGAAAGTCCGCGTGCCTTGATTTCTATCCGCCGGACACGCTCTATCAGTTCATTTGCTTCCATATTATTCAGTGACCAGCTATTAGTTACAAGCTATTAGTGAATAGCTACTAACTGTTTTCACTTAATCTATCAATAATGAAACATTAGGGCACTTCTACCTTATTCAATATCTTACTTACGATTTCATCCGAAGTCATATTGCTTGCCTCAGCTTCGTAAGTCAATCCGATACGGTGACGAAGTACATCATGAGCCACGGCACGCACATCCTCAGGCACCACATAGCCACGACGCTTGATGAACGCATATGCACGGGCTGCCAATGCCAAATTAATGGAAGCACGAGGCGAACCACCGAAGGCAATCAAGCCCTTGAGTTCCTTCAAGTCATACTTTTGCGGATAACGGGTAGCAAACACAATATCAGCGATATATTGTTCGATTTTCTCATCAAGATATACCTGACGAACAACCTTACGGGCTTCCATAATATCCTCTGCACGCAAGATGGGCTTCACCTCCATTTTTTCACCAGAGATATTCTGACGGATAATCTTCTTTTCCTCTTCCAATTTAGGATAATCGATGATTACCTTCAACATGAAACGGTCAACCTGTGCTTCGGGAAGCGGATAAGTACCCTCTTGTTCAATGGGGTTTTGAGTGGCCAACACCAAGAAAGGTTCGGGCAAGGGGAAAGTATTCTTGCTCAATGTCACCTGGCGCTCCTGCATGGCTTCGAGCAATGCACTCTGCACCTTGGCCGGAGCACGGTTAATTTCATCTGCCAATACAAAATTTGCAAATATAGGTCCCTTATTGGCAATAAAATGCTCCTCTTTCTGACTATAAATCATGGTACCCACCACGTCAGCAGGAAGCAAGTCAGGAGTAAACTGAATACGGCTATATTTTGCATCGACCAACGAAGCCAGAGTTTTGATAGCCAATGTCTTTGCCAAACCGGGCACACCTTCCAAAAGGACATGACCATCGGACAACAAACCAATCAGTAACGATTCTACCAAATGTTTTTGTCCCACAATAATCTGATCCATACCGGCAATCAGATTTGTAACAAATGCACTTTGTCTCTCAATTCGCTCATTCAATTCGCGAATATCTATTGTTTCTGCCATAATTTTATAAGGTTATTTTATTTTTCAGTTTTCGTGGCCCAAAAGTAGCATTAATTATTAACTATTGCAATTATTTTTTGCTAAAAAAGTTTTCGTTTCGCCAGTTTTTAAAAGTATTTGCAATTAGGGGGTACAGAAGGCTTCCACATTAACATTCCTTGGTATTTCATCGCGCTTCATCACGTTCAACAAGACCAATCGCACACATATATTTATCACGTGCAGGAAATAAATTATATCAACTGATACATTTCAATCCGACACATGCTAAAACTTTTCGGATACGCGATAAACCTCACCTGCGTATATCAAAAAAATAAGGAAAAGGACTCTCAATAAAATATTTCTTCGAGAAACTCTGGAGCCAATATGAAGAGCAACCCCATCAACATCAGCAAAAACATAAACAGGGAAATAGTCAACAAGGTCATTTTATTGCTTCTTTCCTCCTTTTCCATTTCCAATTCCATTTCACGCCAATTCTCCCGGCGATCAATCAATTTTCGGCGCACCTGTTCTTTCGGTTGAAAAGGTCTATTTTCGTCCATAGATTCCTCACATTCAGTTTGTTCAACATCTTCCGATTCGTTCTTTTCGCTAATTTCTTCCTCAGCTTCAATATCTGTTTTCACTCCACCATTAGCATCTTCCACCACTACCGGCTCTTCTTTTACCTCAACACCATCTTCCATCTCCGTATTTTCAAGATTTTCGGAAGCAACCTTCTCATCATCAACCACAATGTCGGTTGGTTGCACCTCCACCATTCCTTCTTCCATTGGAGAATCTTGCTTCAATTCTATCACTTCAAAATGAGCAAAAGGCCTGTTTATCAATTCTTTCAAAGAAGAATCTACAGTATAAGAAATTTTTCTGTGTTCAGGTATTTCAATTCCTTCCCCCGTATTTACATCTACACTCTTACGGCTTTCCACATCTATCAATTTAAAGATGCCCAAGCCTTTAATTTTGACGTACCTTTCTTCTTCCAATGCTTTTATCACCAAGCTAAAGAACTTGTTCAAAGCATCGGCAGCTTCCCTTTCCGACATTCCGTATTCACGTTTCAGAATGTTGCGGAATTCTTCCTTATAAAGTTTTTCATTCATCAAGAGAATCCTTATTGGTACGATTCAACATAAGACAATTATCACTTCATTTTCTCCTTCAAACCAACTGATGGTTTAAACCCCAACACCAATTTAGGAGGCACAAGAATACGTTGCTGGGTAGAAGGGATAACAGAAATACGCTCCATCTTCTTTTTCACCTCAAACGTACCAAAGTCCTGAATACACACCGAGTTTCCCTCCTGAAGTTCACGGGTAAGCACAGACACTATACGCTCAGCCAAAGCCGAAGCCTCTGTTGTCGAACACCCCAAATCCCTTGAATAAGCCTCTATAAACTCCTTGTTATTCATTTCTTCACATTATCGGATTATGGATTAAAGAATCTTAGCATACAAGTCAAACTCCTCAGCCGCAGTAATCTGCACATCATAAAAACAACCGATGCCCAGTCCATCTCCTTGACAAGAGATCAATACTTCGGGATCAACCTCGGGGGAATCAAACTCCGTACGGCCAACATAATAATCGCCTTCCAAACGGTCAATCACCACCCGCATCGTCTGTCCGACCTTTTGCTCATTCAATTCAGCTGCTATGCGTTGCTGAATAGCCATCAATTCGTCCAAACGACTCTGTTTCAATTCTTCAGGCACGTCATCTTCGTAATGATCAGCAGAATAAGTACCCTCTTCTTCCGAATAAGCAAAAGCCCCCATACGGTCAAACTTTGCCCAACGGACAAACTCTTTCAACTCTTCAAAGTCCTGCTCTGTTTCACCAGGGAAACCGACCATAAAAGTTGTACGCAGATGAATATCTGGCACTTCTTCCCTAAAACGTTTTATCAGATTATAGGTATCCTCTTTAGATACATGCCGATGCATCCGCTTCAACATATTATCACTCACATGCTGAAGGGCTATATCCATATACCGGCAGACATTATTATGCTCACGCATCACCCGAAATAAATCCATTGGGAAATTTGTCGGGTAAGCATAATGCAAACGAATCCACTCAACCCCTGGAATTTCTGCCATTTTTTCAATCAACTCGGGCAAAGCTTGCTTCTTATAAAGGTCAACACCATAATAAGTCAGTTCCTGAGCTATGACTTGAAACTCCTTTACCCCTTGTGCCACCAACATACGCACTTCATCCAAAATTTCTTCCATTGGACGAGACACATGCTTACCTGTGATAATAGGTATGGCACAATAGGCACAACGACGGTCACACCCTTCTGAAATCTTCAGATAAGCATAATGGTCAGGAGTTGTCAAGCATCGCTCAAGTCCACATTCGGGATGATAACTTTTACCCAAATCTTCCAACAAATGCGCCCAATCAAACTTTCCATAATACTTATCCACTTGGGGAATCTCTTCTCCGAGTTCTTTCATATAACGTTCAGAAAGGCAACCCATCACATACACTTTTTTCAGGCGTCCCTCCTCTTTGGCTTGACAAAATTCGAGTATTGTATTGATGGACTCTTCCTTTGCATCACCAATGAAGCCACAAGTATTGATAACAGCAATCTCCCCTTCAGGCGAAGCGCTATCATGCGTCACATCGTATCCATTGGCTTGCAATTGGCGCATCAGCTTTTCCGAATCTACCAGATTCTTCGAGCACCCTAACGTTATGATATCAACGGTATTCCGTTTCATTTGCTTTCACCGAATAAAGAATCCACAAATTCTTTCTTATTGAAGGCTTGCAAATCTTCCATGCCTTCACCCAAACCGATGTATTTTACGGGAATCTTGAATTGGTCGCTAATTCCGATAACCACTCCCCCCTTAGCAGTTCCATCCAATTTCGTAATAGCCATTGCCGTCACTTCGGTTGCTTTCGTAAATTGTTTGGCTTGCTCAAAAGCATTCTGTCCGG
Source organism: Bacteroidaceae bacterium (assembly GCA_017521285.1). Classification (GTDB taxonomy): domain Bacteria; phylum Bacteroidota; class Bacteroidia; order Bacteroidales; family Bacteroidaceae; genus Phocaeicola_A. Next base: position 8,726 of record JAFXDG010000073.1, read on the forward strand.
TAGAGCCATCCAATACCAGCAACACTTCATGCGGAGCATCAGGCATCACCTTCTTCATCACATTCTTTATCTTGGTCAGCTCATTCATCAAGCCTATTTTATTATGCAAACGTCCGGCCGTATCAATAATGACAACATCAGCATTGCCAGCTACGGCCGAACTGAGTGTATCATAAGCCACAGAAGCTGGGTCAGAACCCATCTGTTGCTTCACAACAGGCACTCCTACACGGTCGCCCCAAATGCACAACTGTTCAACAGCTGCCGCACGGAAAGTGTCAGCCGCTCCCAAATAGACGGTTTTGCCTGCTTTCTTGAACTGATAAGCCAATTTTCCAATGGTTGTAGTCTTACCAACTCCATTGACGCCTACAACCATTATGACATAAGGTTTCTTTCCTTCAGGGATTTCATACCCTTCCGTATCAGCCGTATTGTTTTCTGTCAACAACGATGCAATCTCATCACGCAAAATACGGTTCAATTCATCGGTATTGACATACTTGTCCCTTGCCACACGTTCTTCGATGCGCTTGATAATGGTAAGTGTAGTCTCCACTCCTACATCAGAGGTAATCAGCACCTCCTCCAGATTGTCCAGCACTTCATCATCTACCTTTGACTTACCGGCAATAGCACGAGCAATTTTGCCAAAAACACTTTCTTTAGTCTTTGACAAACCCTTGTCCAGGGTCTCTTTTTTCTCTTTCGAAAAGAAGCTAAAAAATCCCATATTATTTCTACTTATCTGTTTCAGCCACAAAGATACAACAAATCAGTTATTTAACAAAAAAAGTTCCCTTCATTCTTCAACGAAGGGAACTTTTCCATTTTTTATATCCTAAATTCGGGCTTTCTTATTTCTTGAAGAAGTCCTGAACTTTATCATTGGGAACCATCTGTTCATCAAAGATGTAGGCACCAGTCTTAGGCGACTTCACCATCTTGATAACCTTTGTATATGAACGTCCTTCCTTACCAGTCTGAAGGGTTGCAACTGTTTTCTTTGCCATGAGTTATACTTCTTTATTATTTGATTTCTTTGTGAACTGTTACTCTCTTCAGGATGGGGTTGTACTTCTTCAACTCCAATCTCTCTGTTGTGTTCTTACGGTTCTTCGTTGTAATGTAACGAGAAGTACCGGGAAGACCACTCTCCTTCATTTCAGTACATTCAAGGATAACCTGTACTCTATTACCTTTTGCCTTCTTAGCCATACTTCAATTCTCCTCTAATTAAGCGATTACTTTAATCGTTTTCCAATCACAATAACCCTTGGCTACAGCATCGTTCAATGCAGCATCCAAGCCTTTCTTATTAATCACGCGCAGACCAGCAGCACAAATCTTCAGGCTAATCCAGCAATCCTGCTCTACATAGTAGAACTTCTTATTAAACAAGTTCACATCAAAGACTCTCTTGGTTCTTCTCTTTGAGTGCGAAACGTTGTTGCCAACCATGGCTTTCTTTCCGGTAATTTGACAAATTTTCGACATTTCTATCTTACTTTTTTACGTTTTTCTTACACGTTTATCTCAAACAGGGTGCAAAGTAACAACTTTTATTCCTAAAAACCAAGTATTTTGGCAATTAATTCTAAAATTATTCTTGATTTTGTTCTTCTTTGAGCAAATCTCGCATCAAATGAAGGGCTGAACAGGTCGCTTTTACGATATTTTGTTCGCGTCCGTCGTCACCTTCCAGCTTCATCGTGACAATCTTTTTTTGGCTTCCGACGGCAATCCAAATTGTACCCACTGGAGTCTCAGGAGTTCCACCTCCCGGACCAGCCACTCCAGAAGTAGCGATAGCATAGTCGGTATTCAATGTATCCATGGCCCCTTTCACCATTTCACACACCGTCTCTTCACTCACCACCCCACAGGTCTCTATGGTATGGGTATCTACATGCAACAGATTTTCCTTTACCTGATTAGCGTATGCAACCACCCCACCTTTATAATAATGTGAACTGCCTGGTATAGCCGTAATGGCCGCAGCCAGATTGCCAGCCGTACAACTTTCTGCCGTAGCAAGTGTGATTCCGTCCTTCCACATCAGCTCACTTATTTCTCTGCTTATAAGCTTGGTTTCTAATGATATATTCATCGTTTATTAAAGTTAAAATACAACCCGCGAATAAGCAGGCAAATCAATTGAACAGAAGTCTTTATCCAGATATTTGAAATATCCGGTAATGGCAATCATGGCCGCATTATCGGTCGTATATCCAAATTTGGGAATATAGATTTTCCAGCCGAATCGTTTGGCATGATCATGAAAGGCATTGCGCAAACCATTATTGGCCGACACGCCTCCCGCCACGGCTACCTCCTTTATTTTCAAATCTTTGGCAGCTTTCCGCAACTTGTTCATCAGAACATCAACGATGGTAGCCTCCAACGAAGCCGCCAAATCTTCCTTATGATGTTCGATAAAGCCAGGATCCTCCTTTAACCAATCGCGGAGCGAATAGAGAAACGAGGTCTTCAAACCGCTGAAGCTATAATCATACCCCGCGATGTGAGGTTTGGCAAAGGTATAAGCTTCCGGATTGCCCTGACGCGCCAATTTGTCGATAATAGGTCCGCCTGGATAACCAAGTCCCATGACTTTCGAACATTTGTCGATAGCTTCACCAGCCGCATCGTCTATCGTCTGACCCACAATTTCCATCTGATTGTAGGCCTTCACCAATACAATCTGTGAGTTTCCGCCTGACACCAACAGGCAAAGAAAGGGAAATTCAGGCTGATTCGAATCTTCGTCATTTTCTTTAATAAAATGAGCTAACACATGGCCTTGCAGATGGTTAACATCAATCATCGGTATTCCCAGCGAACGGGCAAAGCCTTTGGCGAACGACACACCTACCAGCAACGAGCCCATCAATCCAGGACCACGAGTGAAGGCAACAGCACTCAGCTCTTCCTTCTTCACACCAGCCTTTTTCAGCGCTTCATGCACCACCGGCACCACATTCTGCTGATGCGCGCGGCTTGCCAACTCGGGCACCACACCACCGTATGCTTCGTGTACGGCTTGGCTGGCCACGACATTGGAAAGCAGCACCCCATTACGGATTACAGCTGCCGATGTGTCATCGCACGACGACTCTATACCTAATATTATTATATCTTTCGTATTCACGCTGCAAATATAGTCATTTTTTCAACAAGCATATATGCTTTTGGTTTTCTTTCACCCGTACAAGGTCTTATTTTTTCTCCAACAGGGAAAGTTTTTTTCTCCAACGAGGAAAAAATATTTTCCCAACGGGGAAAGAAACACTAATAGGTCAGTATCTCCAATCCCTGCTCTGTCATCAGGAACGTGTGCTCCCATTGTGCCGAAGGAAGTTCATCCTCAGTCACCACCGTCCAACCGTCTTCTTCATCCACAAACACCTCGTAAGTGCCCATGTTTATCATCGGTTCAATGGTAAACACCATACCGGGCACCAGCAACATGCCTGTCCCCTTACGGCCGAAATGCTCCACCTCCGGATCTTCGTGAAACTCCAGTCCTACACCATGTCCGCACAAGTCGCGCACCACTGAAAATCCATTCTTGTGTGCATGACGTTGGATGGCATTGCCAATATCGCCCACAAAACCAAAAGGACGGGCCGCTTGCATACCGATTTCCAGACATTCACGCGCCACATCCACCAGTTTTTGTTTCTCGGGCGAAGTCTCTCCGATGACAAACATACGCGAAGCGTCGCTATAATATCCGTCAAGGATGGTAGAGACATCCACATTCACAATATCTCCCTCCTCCAGTATCTCATCCTTCGAAGGAATGCCGTGACACACCACTTCATTGATAGAGGTGCACACACTTTTCGGAAAACCTTCATAATTCAGCGGTGCCGGTATGGCTCCATGTCCTACGGTGTATTCATACACCAAACGGTCAATCTCAGCCGTACTCATGCCTGCGTGTATCTCCTTGGCAATCAAGTCCAACACACCCGTATTCACCACACCACTCCGGCGGATGCCTTCTATCTGTTCAGGAGTCTTTATCAGGCTCCGTTTCGGCACCAGACAACCTTTATTCTGATAATAGAGCACTTTCTTGTCCAATTCGGTCAACTCCTGCCCTTTCGGCACATGCCAATTTTTCTTTATTTTCTTATTTATCATATTTCAGCCATCCTTTTTTTCACTTGCAAAACCAGAAAGTTTACAACCTTCGGAAAACAGAAAGCGGGTTGTGCCTGCATCAGACACACCCCACTCCTATTCTGAGCCGAAAGCGGGACTCGAACCCGCGACTTGCTCATTACGAATGAGCTACTCTACCAACTGAGTTATTTCGGCAAACCGCTTCCCTCTCTGAAAGCGCGTGCAAAAGTAATGCATTTCCGTGAAATGACAAAATTTTAAGCACGTTTTTTAAGGAAGAGTAAAAGGAGTGAAGAACAAAGGACGAAGAGTGAAGAATCCCAATATGCTGACTATTGGATTCTTCGTTCTTCACTCTTCACTCTTCATTCTTCACTCTTCACTCTTCATTCTTCACTCTTCACTTATATATCACTTCACTTCCAATATCACGATAGACATAGCGGGAAGTTTCACCTTCAAAGCACCCTTGCTCACCTTGGCACCCTTGAAAGGTTCGGGCTTCACCAGGTCGGGCTTCTCGAATGTGTTGCAATCTTCCACGTTCTTTGAAGTAAGGATAGTACCAGTCACGTCCTTCACCTTGATGTTGTCAAGGCTGAGTTCAATCTCACTTGTCTCCTTCAAACTTACGTTTGCCAATGAGATGTGGATGACACCATCTTTGCCACGTGAAGCAGTTGCACTGAGCATGGGCAGTTTGCGTTCACCCTCTTGGCGTCCGAAGTAGTCACTACGGGCACTCATAACCTCGCAATTGAGTGTGAGTGGCAGGTGTGTAGCCTCTTGGTGCACCTTGTACATGTCAAACACATGGTAAGTGGGAGTCAACACCATCTTGTCACCCTTGGTGAGAATCATACTCTGAAGCACATTGGCAATCTGTGCAATGTTGGTCATCTTCAGACGGTCAGTATATTTGTGGAAGACATTCAGTGACAGAGCTGCCACGAAAGCATCGCGCATAGTATTCTGCTGATAGAGGTGTCCGCGGATTGTACCCGGCTCTTCGTCCCACCATGTACCCCACTCGTCCAGCATCAGGGCCACACGTTTGCGCTTGTCATACTTGTCCATAATGGCGATGTGCTTCTGGATTACCTCTTCAATTTCAAGGCACTTGCCCAATGCCCAGTAATACTGTGCATCGTCGAACTGGGTAGCCGAACCCTTGCTTCCTGTCCATCCGGCGCAAGTGTAGTAGTGGAGTGAAAGACCCTGCATCTGACCGGCAGCGTTCTTCATCAACACCTCTGTCCAGTTGTAGTCATAGTCACTGGCACCGCTGGCAATCTTGAACAGGCGGTTTCCGTTATACTCGCGGCAATATGTCTGATAACGGCGATAGAGGTCAGCATAATATTCAGGACGCATGTTACCACCGCATCCCCAGCTTTCGTTACCCACACCGATGAATTTCACCTTCCAAGGCTTTTCGCGTCCGTTTTGCTTACGCAACTTGGCCATAGGACCGTCTTCTGCAGTCATATATTCTACCCACTGGGCAGTCTCCTGCACGGTACCGCTACCTACGTTCATGCTCACGTAAGGCTCGCAACCGAGCAATTCACACAGATTGAGGAACTCGTGTGTACCGAAGCTGTTGTCCTCTACCGTTCCTCCCCAGTTGTTGTTCACCATGCGCGGACGGTTTTCCTTGGGGCCGATACCATCCATCCAGTGGTATTCATCGGCAAAGCATCCACCCGGCCAACGGAGGTTAGGTATCTGCAGACTTCTCAACGCATTGAGCACATCGTTACGATAACCATTCGTATTGGGAATGGACGAATCCTCACCTACCCAAAGGCCACCATAGATACAAGTTCCCAAATGTTCGGCAAACTGACCATAAATGTGCTTACTGATAATTTCCTTTCCCTGTTCGGGATGTACGGTAACTGTAGCTTTCTGTTGCGCCCACATGGGAAGTGTAGCCAACAAAGCTGCTCCTAAAAAAGCTTTTTTCATGTTCGTTTTTATTTTATTAAGGTAAATAATTTCTTCTCTGGCGGCAAAGATACAATAAAAAAACAGGAATACACGAATCAAAGGGAAACAATTCATTCAGAAATCTGTTATTACGAAAAACCAATTAAAAAAAGAGACAATGAAAAAAGTATTTATGCTGGCAGCCCTCGTCGCCGCCTTGGCTTCGTGCCAATCCAAACAAGCAAACAATGTGGCAGAAATGGATGTGATTGTAGCCGACTCTGCCGGCATTGAGGACATTACCGAAATCTATCGTGGCACATTGCCTGCGGCCGACGGCCCGGGCATCGACTATATCCTCACATTGAACGAAGAAATCCAGGGGAAAGACACCCTCTTCACCATCGACATGATTTATCTGGACGCACAAGGCCCTGGCAAAAACGTGGCTTTCAAAACCAAAGGCAAGCAACAGAAAATCCACAAAACGGTGAAGAAGCAACCGAAGAAAGCCGTGAAGCTGACACCCAACACCGGTGAAGCCCCCATCTACTTCCTGGTGGTGAACGACACCACCCTGCGCATGGTGAACGACAGCCTGATGGAAGTGACCACCGACACCAGTTACGACATTGTGCGAGTGGACGACAAGAAAAAGTGAATTCAGTTGACGAGTTGACAACTTAAACTTCAAAAACCACCCCGAAAAGTTGCGTAAGTTTGCAAGAAAGGCTACATTTGCAAGCCAAAATCGCAAACTTGCGCAAACTTTTTATCATTATGAACAGAAAACTCATCGTCGCGTTGGGCGCATCATTCCTCATCCTCCTTGCCATCGCGGGCATTGTCGGCTATATGGCATACGACCGCCTCTTCACTCCCGCCTTCAACATAGCAGGTTCAGCCCGCCTCTATATCGACCGCGACGACACCCCCGACTCTGTACGCCACAAAGTGAAAGAAGTCCTTTCACCCAAAAGCATTCAGGCATTCGATTGGCTGACGAGCTACGAAGGATACACCGACGTGAAGACCGGTTGCTACCTGTTCGAACCTCACGACAACCTGCGCACAGCCGTCCGCCGGCTGAAATTAGGATGGCAGACACCTGTCCGCATCGTACTTCCAAGTGTGCGGACAATTGACCGATTGGCCCAATCCCTGTCCAAGCAACTGATGATGAGTGAAGAAGAGATTACAGATTCACTTTCCGACCAATCATACATCAACCGTTTGGGGCATACGTCCGAAACCTTGCCCGCCCTCTTTATCCCCAACACATACGAAGTGTATTGGGACTTGTCAATCAACGAACTGATGCAACGCCTACAGAAAGAGTACACCGCATATTGGACACCAGAAAGAAAAAGAAAAGCCTCAGCCTTAGGTCTTACCCCCATAGAAGCCGCCACCTTGGCCTCTATTGTAGATGAAGAGACAGCCGTAAATGCCGAGAAACCCATCGTAGCCGGACTTTACCTCAACCGTCTCCAGCGCGACATGCTCCTGCAAGCCGACCCTACGGTGAAATTCGCAACTGGCGACCCTACCCTACGCCGCATCCTCAACAAACACCTCACCATCGACTCGCCCTATAATACCTATATATATAAGGGGCTTCCACCGGGACCTATCCGCATCCCCTCCATGTCGGCGCTCGAAGCCGTACTCAATCCCGCCCGCCACAACTACCTCTACATGTGCGCCAAAGAGGATTTTTCAGGCACCCACAACTTCGCCACCACCCTCGCCCAACACAATGCCAATGCCCGCCGCTACCAGCAGGCATTGAACAGAAAAGGCATTGTGCGTTGATGATTCGTTGATGATTCGTTGAGGCGTTGAGGCGTTTATGCGTTGAGGGGTCGATGGCTGATGGCTATGGCTGATGGCTATGGCTAATGGCGATTTGCCTTCTGTTCTTTTGTTCTTATTTCTAAAAAAATGAAGGTGTGCATTCTATGTTTCTATGCAAATAAAACATCGCTTTTTTTCTTGAAAGATTATATTTTCTCCCATAAATGCACCTTCCGGCTGATTGGGAGTTAATGTATTTGAATATTCATCGATAAAAGGAGTTACTTTGGTA
>JAFXDG010000074.1 GCA_017521285.1 Bacteroidaceae bacterium
ATAGGTTGGGCCAGAATCCCCTTTTTCACGCAGCCTGCTGCATTGGCCGATACAGCAGGCTGCGATGGCCAACACAGCCAGCTCCATCGGCCATCACAGCCAGCTGTGTGAAAAAGGGCAATTCAGACATGGTGCGGAGAATCATTTCATCATCACTTTCCCACTCTCGCGCCGTCCGTCGGGATAGGTCACGATGTAGAGATACGTGGCTGGAGTTTTACCAACTCTTACGGCTGCTTCCCCATGGGTGAAACGGGCTTCGCCCACCTTTACGGCATCCATGGTGTAGATTTCCAATGTTGTGGCATTGGGAGAATTGCAAACAAGGGTTGAACCCATGTTCTTCAAATGGCTGTCACTGATTGTTGGTTCCATTTGATCGGCTCCTTTTACCTCAAATTTGTATGTAAAGGTCTCTTTAATGTCTGTCGGCATAGTCTTGACCGTGTGAATCAGAGTGTATTCTCCCTCCTCCAAATGGCCTAAGGATGAATCATGCACAACGGGAAGCATGGTTGTTGTGGAATATCCATAGAACGAACTGCTTACATATACCGTGTGACCAACGATGCTATCCACCTTCTGGTAATATGATACATTTCCGGGGAATGTCCCCAATAACACATTGAATCTTACCTCATCATCAATTGAAGGAGCTTCTGGGGTAATATAGGCATCATTGATTACGAGGGTAGCCGGTTTTTTATCTTCCGTTTTTCTTTGATAAACAGATAAATTGCCGATTATGACACCTTGTAAGGTGTATTGGGTTCCTCCTGATATAGTAGGATCATTCATGATAAGGCCAGACTTGAGACTGCCAATACCTTCCACCCAAATGTCTTCGTCCAGAACGTTCTTCTTGACAGTCCCATCTTCTTTTGTTCTGCTGCTTATGTATTCCAGCATCAAACAACGTCTTTTTATACCGTCATTTAAAATGGTATCTTTTGTGCCAACCACCTGATAACCCATTTGGGTGTTTCCAGATTCATACATAGGTAGAAAATCTTCTTTATTCAAGGTAAAATCATAACCGTATGCATTGGGTGTATTCCCTTGTACCGGATAGATGTCTTCCTCAATGTCTCCATTTTCAAATACGGTTCTCACATGTAGCTTTTTGTAATAGACCTCCTCAATCAGAGTGTCTCCTTGAACCGTATAAGTTCTTTTTGGATAAGAGTGCCCGTATTGTGGCGGTATAGATTGGTTTACTCCGATACACTCCCAGATTTTTCCTTCCTCGAAGAGAGGGAGAAGGGCACTCTCTTCTTCGTCATTCTTTATATGGGTAATGTGGTCAGGAATATCCTCCGCTTCCAAAAACACCTTTCCGTCAAATTCACAGTCGCTGAAACTTTCATAGCCTCCAGTCAGGTTTGGTCCTGAATGGCACGGGGCTGATTCTCCTCCAACGCCTTCTACCCATGTGAATTGAATAGTTTCCTCTCCTTCTGCTTTTGAAAGATGTAATACACGCAGAGATTCGTCTTTCACTTTAATCTCTTCCACATTTTCCACCAGATATGTATAACTGGAGACTGATACCTCTTCTCCTTTCTTTGCGCCAAAATCATACAATAATCCGAAGTCCTTTTGGTTCGGATAGCAGCAGTACACCTTCTGGCCTTCTTCATACAGTGCCGCCTGATAGTTCCCCTTGTCGCTTTCTTTGCTGAACTTCAGATACATCTTCTTGGCTGTTATACCATTTATTACCGTATCACCTTGGAAGTAGTAGTACCTGTCTTCTAATCCCGTGAACGCCTGCTTCCATTTTTTGCAGTGCCACAACTTGGATTCGTTGACAAAAGAATGGATGGCAAACGCACTATTTATGCCCGCTAAAAGTAAAAAAATAATGGTTGTAATATGTTTCATAGATCTTTATAATAAAGGGGTTAATGAATGTAACTGCAAAAGTATGTAATTTTGGGGGATAATGCAATGGGTTGGCCCCTTTTTTATTTTATTTTGCTGTTCACTTGGAAGTCTCCGCTCACGCTCTGTCCGTTCAAGTTATTGGTGACCGATACGGTGTATGTACCCATATTCAATCCTGCCACGGGTACAGTACAGATAGTTCCCGGCAAAGCCGTCATGGACTGTTGGGTGACCGTTCCTCCCGTGAGCGCGTTGTTTACCTTTACGGTTGCATGAGGCACAGTGCCCGTGAACTGCACGTTCAATACTTGGTTGTTTACTGTGGCGGTGACGGGAACTTGGAGGGTTTCCGTATTAGAACCGTGGTCGTTACTGTTTGTCAATGCAATTACCTTTTCTTCGTCCGGTGTGTTGTCATTGGCTACCATAATAGAGCCGAAAGGTATGATGCTGGCGAGCATCATGCACTTGAAAAATGCTTTCATTTTCATGTCATTCGTTTTTTTGATGATTAATATTTTCTTTGCTAATTCTGACAGTACTGTTTCGTTTCGCAAAGTTACAGCTCTATTTTAATTTGGTCTATAGTTTTTTTCCGTTAAGGGGAGGTAGTCCTGTGCTGAGTGCTTCCTTAGAGAGGATTTGTTGTCTTGTAAATTATTGGTATTCAGAGTTAATGGTTGCTTCTCGTATTTCGCAAAGTGCGAAAGATAGTTGCGGTTTTGAATGCCATTTTGTGGCATTTCCTTTGTAGAGAGGTGTTGTTTCAGGCCTTTTTGTAAAGGCTAATTTGGGTATTCTAAGAAAAATAGGTTACTTTGTAGCAAATAAATTTTAGCAAGGAGTGTAGGAGTTACAGGAGTGCAGACAATACTGCTGCTGACGTTTACAGATCCTTCCTCCCAAAGTCGTCAGGATGACAGAGGCGGAATAAACCTTGAACTTTGAACTTTTATTGAATATGAAACAAATGATGAAAATCGGGTTGCTGGTGGTGTTTTGCTCATTGGCAATGGCTTGTGGAACTGACCCTGTGGAGCAATGGCTCACCCGTGCGGAGGAGTGCATGGAGGCCAATTCGGACAGTGCCTACCGGTGCCTGCAATATATAGAAGGTACGGGCGCGTGTAGCGACGAACAGCGTGCACGCTATGCGCTGCTTCGGACGCAGGCCATGCACAAGTGCCGCATTCCTTTGGAGAGTGATTCGCTTATCAATGTGGCGGTGGCGTACTATACCAATAGCGACGATCGCCATCGGTTGGCCTTATCGTTATTGTATAAAGGGCTGGTGCATAAGCAGAACCATCAGGTGGAGCAGGCTGTGGAGGCTTTCGTGGACAGTGAACAGGCATTTGAGGGGGTGGAGGATAACCAGTACAAAGCGTTGCTGTGTTCTCATTACGGATCCTTATTGATGAAGCAGGGAATGTATGAAGGGGCAATAGATTATTATAAAAAATCGTATCAATATAAATTGTTGGGTGATTCGCTTCACTATGTGGTTTCAACTTGTGGACAGATTGCCAATATGTATGAAATGATGAGTATGCAGGATAGTGCTGTGATCTATTTTGAACTTGGTTTGTCGTATGCGGATAGGCTAAGTAAGGAAAAAAGGAGGTATTATTATTTATTGTTACATGATTATGCTGCATTTTGGATGAATTGTAAAAACTATACTGAAGCAGAACGTCTGTTGCAAGATTGCATTGGCAACTTAGAGAAATCAGAGTATAGTTATACGTTATATTCAGCTCTGACCACCCTTTATTACGAAAAAAATGATTTGAAGAAAGCTCTTTCTTATGGTCAACAGATTTTGGCAAGCGCCGACAGTCTGACGGTATGCGGTGGATACTTGAGGCTATACAATATATATAAGAGTATGGGGCAAATGGATTCAGCATTGCATTACCATAACCTGTACCGACAATATAACAGTGACATTACCCTGCGGCGACAGACAGCTAAGGTGGCAGCCATACCGCACCTGATAAAGAGCAAAGCATTGATGGAAGAGAATCGTGTATTGATGGGGTGGCGGCTGTGGTTGGCGGTTTCTCTTGTGACAGGGGCATTAGTGGCAACTGTAATCTATTTCAGCGTCAAGAGGAAGCATCGCCTTGAACAGACGGAGAAGGAACAGGAATTGTCCGAATCCCAAACTTCGTTGCACGAAACACAGACCTCGTTGGCTGACACACAACATCAGTTGACCAAGACAAAGGTAGATTTGGGGCAGGTGAGGGGAGTGTTGACTCATCAGACCCATGCCTTCGACAGGATGAAACAGAGCTTGGAAGAGATGAAGAAAAAGCATCAGACAGACATCAGGCAACTGAAAGAGAACATCCGAAAATTGGAGGCGGATATTCAGGTATTGAAGGAGAATGACCGTACCCGAAGCCATGCGGAATCGGAGTTGAAGCAGAGTATAAAGGGATTGGGGCTGCAATTGAAAGCGCAAACCGACAAATTGCAACATGTGGAGCATCAGTGGGCGATAGACCAACGGATAGAGTATTTTTTGTCAAGCGGAAATGATTCTATTGCAGTGGACTTGTTGCTGCAGTTGCGAATGGACAAGCGAGGGACATTCCGGTACGACATCAAGCCGTCGGAGTATCTGCCCTTGCTGAAAGTGTTGCTTGAACAGGAAAGTCCCGCACTGCATGAGCGGTTGGAAAACAGTGGATTGGAATGGAAGAAACTGACAATGTGTTACCTGATGGCCCTCGGTCTGGACGATGTGGAGATGATGAGCCGTGCCGCTTGCTTGGCCGTCAGTTCTGTGAAGAGGTATCGCAAGGAGTGCAGGGAGGTGGTTGAGTCATTGAGTCGTTCGGCGTTGAGTCGAGGACAGTGAAGAGTGGGTTTAAAGGTCAAAGGTCGAGGGTCGAAGGACTAAGGTCTAAGGTCGGAGGCAAAGATTGATGCGTTGAGACGTTGATGCGTTGAGGGGGGCATCGCCATCAGCCTTAGTTTAAGGGGCAATCAGCTACATGTGATGCATTTTTCTTCTGCCATGCAACAAATGATAAGTTGCAGTAAAAAATAGCGGATAATAGTTGTATTTTCAATGATTTTATATACCTTTGCTGCCAATTAATGATAAGAGATTTGTTATGAGTCCAAAGTTTAAGCAAGAAGAAGGGTTTGTTTTCAGAATTTTCTCCAATGAAGAGGTACGAATGCATATCCATGTCGTAAAGGCTGAAAATGAAGCCAAGTTTTGGCTTGAACCCCAGATTGAGCTTGCAGAGAACTTTGGATTTACAAATAAAGATTTGAAGAAAATAACTAAAATGGTAGAGAACTATGGAGACGAGTTCAAGAGACTTTATGCAGAACACATCGGTCGCCGTGTTGATGATTAATTCTCAGGGTATGATGTTGTCCGTCCAAGGACAGGATTATTTCGTTTCGTATAACCGTGTGCCATGGTTGCGCGATGCACGGGTCGGCAGTGTGCTGAATGTGCAGATGTGTGGTCGGAATGCCATAGAGTGGCCAGAGCTAGATGTGGATCTTGAGATTGATAGTTTGCGGCATCCCGAACGTTATCCGTTAGTGATGAAACGTAATATGCTGGATGTGGTCGGTTGATTTGCAGGTTGGAATACGCTCTTATTATTAATATTTCTTTTGAATCCGTTAATTTCAGGGGAATTGTTTTGTCTTTCCCTCGGTTTGTACTATCTTCGCGGCTTAAATATAATAAGGTATAGAAAGAGACATGCGAAATAGAATCATCCGGTTGTTGGTCTGCTTGTGTTCCTTGTGGCCGTTGGTGGCTGAGGGACGCGATTCGTTGCAGTTCAGTCTGCTTACTTGTGCTCCGGGCCAGCAAGTGTATGAACTCTTTGGACATACGGCTATCCGTTGCCGTAATTTCACCCGAGGGACCGATGTGGTGTACAACTATGGCATGTTCGACTTTGGTGCTCCCAATTTTGTGATGCGCTTTGTGCGTGGTGAAACTGATTATGAATTGGGGGTAGTTCCTTTCCGGCGTTTTGAGTATGAATATGCGATGCGTGGCTCTTCGGTGAAGGAGCAGGTGCTCGGGCTGAATCATTACGAAGCCCTTCGTTTGGATAGTCTGTTGCGTGCGAACAGCCTGCCAGAGAATCGTGTGTATCGCTACAATTATTTCTACGACAATTGCACCTCGCGTGCCCGTGACCGCATTGAGGATGCTCTGGGTGGATGGATTATGTATCCGCCTGGGGTGGAGGGGGCTACCTTTCGTGATTGGGTTCATCAATATACGGAAAATCATCCGTGGACAGACTTTGGTATCAGTCTCTGTCTTGGAGCCGAAGCCGACCGTCCCATCAATGGGCGCAGCCAGATGTTTCTGCCCGACAATCTCCGTCAGGCAATGAACCATGCTACTGTGCGTGGGGGCGACGAGCGTCCTATCCGCAAATTGGTGAAAAGTGAGACGGAGATATTACCCTCGGTGAAGGATGCGGGCGAGGATATGCCCGGTTTTCCGTTGACACCGATGCAGACGGCTTTGTTGCTGTTGGCCGTGGTGGCAGGGTGTAGTGTTTGGGAGTGGAAGCGTCGCCGTGTGATGTGGGGCATGGATGTATTGCTCTTCTTGTTGCAAGGCGTGGCGGGATGTGTCATTGCATTCCTCTTTTTCTTCTCGGTACATCCTACGGTAGGTTCCAATTTCCTGCTGATACTCTTTAATCCACTTCCCTTGATAGGGTTGCCGTGGATGGTTATTTGTGCAAGAAAAGGTAAAAAATGTCTGTATGATATGGCAAATGCGGCAATATTAACACTTTTTATAGCCTTTTTGCCTTTAATACCCCAAAAAATCAGTTTAGTAGTTGTACCTTTGGCACTGAATTTGTTGATACGTTCAGTGTTGCACCTTGCAGTTGCCCGTTCCAAGCGGCAGGCATAGGGTGTGGATAATGGATAAGAATGAAAGAAAAGATACTCTCATCGCTGTTGACAGTCCTTGCCTTTTCGGCATTGCAGGCGCAGAATACCGCTGTGCCCGTTGCGCCGCGTCTTGTGGTGGGCATTACCATTGACCAGTTGCGCTCGGATTATCTGGAGGCGTTTATCTCTCTCTATGGCGATCGGGGCTTCAAACGGTTGTGGAAAGAGGGTAAGGTGTATAGCCAAGTGTCGTACAGCTTCAAACAGGTTGACCGCGCTTCGGCTCAGGCTGCCATTTATACTGGTACAGTTCCCTTCAAGAACGGAATTGTGGCCACCCAATGGTTGGATCGTGAGACTTTGCGTCCGGTTGATTGTGCCGATGACCGTGATTTTATAGGTTATTATACCGAAGAGTGCACTTCGCCCAAGAATCTGTTGGTGTCAACCCTGACTGACGAACTGGAAATTGCCACCCGCGGGGCTTCGATGGTCTATGCCATTGCCCCTCACAGGGAAATGGCTGTGATGTCGGCCGGACATGCTGGCGACGGAGCCTATTGGCTGAACAGTGAGACGGGCGAATGGGCGGCTTCGAGCTACTACGGTGACTGTCCGCGGTGGTTGGAACGGTATAACGAAGGAGATGGAGTCCCCACTCGCATCAATGCCTTGCAGTGGGAGCCGCTGTTGCCTATGTCGTCCTACGACAATCCCATCCGTGAAGGGGCTTTCAATTATGGTTTTGTGGGAAACTACCGCTTCCGCAAACTGAAGGCATCGCCTTGCATGAACGATGAGGTGAACCGCATGGCTGCTGCTCTGCTCGATGCTACTTCGTTGGGAGAAGATGAGGTGACAGACTTCTTGTCGGTAACCTACAATGCCGGTTCGTACCAGAGCGAAAGTTGGCACGAGTCCTATCTGGAAATGCAAGACACATACGCCCGCTTGGATAGGGACGTGGCTTCACTGATTGATCTGATAGACAAGAAGGTGGGGTTGGAGCACACCTTGTTTGTGGTTACTTCTACGGGATATGCCGATTGTGTACCATTGGACTATACGCTCTATCGGGTTCCTGCGGGAGAATTTTATATCAACCGTGCAACTGCCTTGTTGAATATGTATCTGATGGCCCTTTATGGCGAAGGCCAATATGTGGAGGGGTATCACGGATTACAGATATATTTGAATCGCAGCCTGTTGGAGCAGAAACAGTTGCGATTGAAGGATGTGCTTGAACGGAGCGCCGAGTTCTTGGCTGAACTGAGCGGCGTGCAGAAGGTCTATACTGCCCACGATTTTCTGTTGGGAGGAATGTCGGCAGAATATGAGTTGATGCGTAACTCCTACAATGTACACCGTTCGGGAGATTTGCTCATCGAAGTGAATGCCGGATGGAAACTGATGAATACCGAGACACGCGATGTGAAACTCGTGTATGACGGACACGTCGCCTTTCCACTGGTCTTTATGGGGGCGGGAGTCAGTGCCGGAGTTGTGGATACTCCTGTGACCACTGACCATATTGCTCCGACTTTGGCGCTGTTGATGCGCATCAGGGCACCGAGTGGAAGTCATGCACCGCCCGTACCGCAACTACGGAGATAGTCTTTTTGAGACAAACAGAAGAGTGTGTGACTATTTAATTAAGATGAAATAAAAATAATAAATAAAATAAGGACATGGGATTTAATGAATTTTTGAGCAAGATATTCGGAAACAAATCTACCCGTGACATGAAGGAAATCCAACCTTGGGTGGAGAAGGTGAAGAAAGCCTATGAGAATATCTCGAAATTGAGCAACGACGAACTGCGTGCCAAAACAGAAGAACTGAAGCGCATCATCCGCGAATCAGCCACACAAGAGAATGAGAAACTGGCCGAATTGAAAGGCAAGATTGAAGAGACTCCGATTGAGAACCGTGAGCCCCTGTTTACCCAAATAGACAAGTTGGAAAAAGAGGTGCTCGAACGTTACGAGGAGGCTCTGAACGAAGTGTTGCCCGATGCATTTGCCATTGTGAAAGATACGGCCCGCCGTTTCACTGAGAATGGCGAAGTGGAGGTGACTGCAACTGATTTTGACCGTAATTTGGCGGCACAAGGTAAGGACTTTGTGCGCATTGAAGGTGACAAGGCCATTTGGCAGAATCATTGGACTGCAGGTGGAAACGATACCATTTGGAACATGGTACACTACGATGTGCAGCTGTTCGGTGGTGTGGTACTCCACAAGGGAAAGATTGCCGAGATGGCAACGGGTGAAGGTAAGACATTGGTGGCTACCTTGCCTGTATTCTTGAATGCTTTGACCGGAAACGGTGTACATGTGGTGACCGTGAACGACTACTTGTCTAAGCGTGACTCGGAGTGGATGGGTCCCCTTTATCAGTTCCATGGACTGAGCGTGGATTGTATCGACAAGCATCAGCCCAACAGTGAGGCACGTCGTAAGGCTTATCGTGCTGATATCACTTTTGGTACGAACAACGAGTTCGGTTTTGACTACTTGCGTGACAATATGGCAAGCAATCCCCGTGAGTTGGTGCAGCGTATGCATAACTATGCCATTGTCGATGAGGTTGACTCGGTATTGATTGACGATGCCCGTACTCCGTTGATTATCTCTGGTCCTGTGCCCAAGGGTGGTGACCAGTTGTTTGAAGAGTTGCGTCCTCAGGTAGAACGCTTGATGGAAGCACAGCGCAAATTGGCTACTCAATTATTGGCAGACTCAAAGCGCTTGATTGCGAGTGAGAACAAGGAGGAACAAGAAGCCGGTTTCCTCTCACTTTTCCGTAGTCATAAGGCATTGCCCAAGAACAAACCGTTAATCAAGTTCCTCAGTGAGCCTGGCATCAAGGCCGGTATGCTCAAGACCGAGGAAATCTATATGGAGCAGAACAACAAGCGTATGCCCGAGGCTGTAGAACCGCTTTACTTCGTTATCGACGAAAAAATGCGTAGTGTGGATCTCACTGATAAGGGTATTGACTTGATTTCAGGTACAACATCTGATCCCAATTTCTTTGTACTTCCTGATATTACCGCTCAGTTGGCCGAATTGGAGAACGAGCCGTTGACTGATGAAGAGCGTTTGGCCAAGAAGGATGCCCTGTTGGCTGACTATGCCGTGAAGAGCGAGCGTGTGCACACCATCAATCAGTTGCTCAAGGCTTATGCCATGTTTGAGCGCGATACTGAATATGTGGTGATGGACGGACAGGTGAAGATTGTGGACGAGCAGACCGGCCGTATCATGGAGGGTCGCCGCTATTCCGATGGTTTGCATCAGGCAATCGAGGCTAAGGAACGTGTGAAGGTGGAAGCTGCCACACAGACTTTTGCTACCATTACGTTGCAGAACTACTTCCGTATGTACCATAAACTTTCGGGTATGACTGGTACGGCCGAGACGGAAGCAGGCGAGTTTTGGGATATCTACAAGTTGGATGTTGTGGTCATTCCCACGAACCGTCCCATTGCCCGCGTAGATATGAACGACCGCGTCTATAAGACAAAGCGCGAGAAATACAAGGCTGTTATTGAAGAAGTGGAGAAGATGGTACAGGCCGGACGTCCCGTATTGGTTGGTACCACTTCTGTGGAAATCAGTGAAATGCTGAGCAAGATGCTGACCATGCGCAAGATTGAACACAATGTGTTGAATGCGAAACTCCATCAGAAAGAGGCCGATATCGTGGCTCGTGCCGGTCAGAAGAGTATTGTTACCATTGCTACCAACATGGCCGGTCGTGGTACCGATATCAAGCTGAGTCCTGAAGTAAAAGCTGCCGGTGGTTTGGCCATTATTGGTACAGAGCGTCACGAGAGCCGTCGTGTCGATCGCCAGTTGCGTGGTCGTGCCGGTCGTCAGGGAGACCCGGGTTCTTCTGTGTTCTTCGTATCGTTGGAAGATGATTTGATGCGTCTCTTCTCATCCGATCGTATTGCTTCGGTGATGGATAAACTCGGATTCAAGGAGGGTGAAGTGATTGAGCACAAGATGATTTCCAACTCTATCGAGCGTGCACAGAAGAAGGTGGAAGAGAATCACTTCGGTAGCCGTAAACGTCTGCTTGAGTATGATGATGTGATGAACAAACAGCGTACTGTGGTGTATGACAAGCGTCGTCATGCCTTGATGGGTGAACGTATCGGCATGGATATTGTAAATATGGTGTGGGACCGCTGTGCCAACGTTGTAGAAAATCACGATTACGAAGGTGCCAAGATGGAAGTCCTCAAGACATTGGCCATGGAATTGCCCCTTACCGAAAAGGAATTCAACGAAGGCAAGAAGGAAGAGCTGGCTGAAAAGGTATTTGCTCAGGCAATGGAGAACTTCAAGCGTCGTGCTGACCAATTGGCGGGAATAGCTTATCCCGTTATCAAGAAGATTTATGAGGAAAATGGTCACATGTACGAGAATATTCTGATTCCTATCACCGACGGACGTCGTCTGTATCAGATTCCTGTCAGCTTGAAGACTGCTTACGAAACCGAGTGTAAGGAAGTAGTGAAGGAATTCCAGAAGGCCATCATGCTGCATACGATTGATGAGGCTTGGAAAGAGAACCTCCGTGAGTTGGACGAATTGAAACATTCGGTTCAGAATGCCAGCTACGAGCAGAAAGACCCGTTGTTGATCTTCAAGTTCGAGTCTGTAACACTGTTCGATAGCATGGTTGGTAAGATTAACGATCAGACCGTATCTGTCTTGATGCGTGCTCAAATACCTGTGCGTGAACCTGAACAGGTACAGCAGCAACCGGCAGCACCTGAACGTCCTGCTCCCCGTCAGCAGCAGTATCAGGAAACAAAAACAGATTTGACTGATCCGAATCAGCGTCAGGCGGCAGCCCGTGATACTCGTGAGGTGAAGCGTGAACCGGTACGTGCCCAACATACGGTCGGCCGTAATGATCCTTGTCCTTGTGGTAGCGGAAAGAAGTTCAAGCACTGTCACGGAAAAGGATTGTAAATCGTAGTTAAGATAGTTTTTAGGCACGGATTACACGGATGGACACAGGTTTACGGAATGAAACCTCTGTGTAATCCTTGTAATCCGTGCCTTTTTTAGTATAATCCTTATAGTTCTTATAATATAATAAGGTATGAAACGGAATCTCTTGTCAAAGCTCATTGCTGCTATGTTGGTGTGTGTGGTATTCGCCTCATGCAGTTCGATCAAATGGGTAAGTGTCGATCGCCTGGTGCCAGCTGAGGTGGATTTGTCAGATCGGGTACGTCGGATAGCGGTATTGAACAATCAGCCGAATATGGAAGATGATGAGATCAGTGGAGAATTTTTCTTTAATTCAAAGGCTGTTGTGGATACGTTGGCGCAATATTTGGCGGATGCGGCCTATTTTGATGAAGTCGTAGTGGGAGATACCGTGTTGCCTGAC
Source organism: Bacteroidaceae bacterium (assembly GCA_017521285.1). Classification (GTDB taxonomy): domain Bacteria; phylum Bacteroidota; class Bacteroidia; order Bacteroidales; family Bacteroidaceae; genus Phocaeicola_A. The sequence goes on from JAFXDG010000074.1 coordinate 12,214, forward strand.
GATGTGACGCACTATTATCGTGGACGTAAACTACGTCCGACGACGGTAGCAAAACTTTGCGAAACGTTCGGGGTGGATATGTTGGTGACGGTAGATAACATCTCGTTTCAGCCTTATGGAGTGAACTTCCCTTTTGTGAGAGGACAAGTCTGGCTGAGTGTGACTTGTTACGAAAATATGGCTATGGAGCCAATTGCAACCATTCAAAAGCATTACACCTTTGATTGGGAACTCTGGCACGAACTGAAATCAGAAGTTGTGCGCTTGGCTGCATTGTGGGCCTTGCCAACTATTGTGCCGCAATGGCAAATGGAGGAGTTCCCTTTCTATACAGGTGCCAATGTGGGACAACGCGATGCTGCCGTATATGTGCGTGAAGGAAATTGGGACGGGGCTGCTGCATTGTGGCGTCAGCAATTGAATCATAAGAATCGTCGTCGTCGGATGGAGGCCCATCTGAATATGGCTGTTTATCATGAGCTTAAAGATGAGGATGTGGCCGTGGCACGCACTTATGCAGAAAAAGCATTGGAACTGTCAAAGAAAGGCAAAAAAGGAAAGGATGAGAGTACGTATGACGGCCACCTGATTTCCGATTATGTGAAAGATATGGAGCGTCGCGGACGCAATTTAGAGCGGGTCAAGCAACAAATGCGCCGCTTTTCCAATGATTTTTAGGCAAGAATGTTTGCACGATAGATTTTTTTTGTACTTTTGAGGGCAAATAAGGAACATCTCTAAATTAAGCAGTGCAATGGAGTTAGGAAAGCAATCCCAAAAAGTAATCCAAGACGCCTTGAAAACGGCATTGGGTAAGTTGGCCGAATTGAGCGGACAGATGACAATGATTACCGATATTCACCTGCAACCTTGTATGGGAACGGGCGAATTGCTTGTGTTTGACGACGAAGATAATGAATTGGCATGTGTCGGGGTGGCAGAGTGGAGCGATTGCGTTCCTGAATCTTTTTACACTGAAGTTGCCCAACAATTGCGTCCCATGATTGAACGTTTGGAACGGGATGGTCTGGTTGAAAATTTACCTTTGGCAAAACCTTATTCTTTTGTATTGGTAGATGATGAGCGCGAAACGGTGACCGAATTACTTCTGGTGGACGACGACACCATGATGTTGAGCGATGGCCTGCTGAAGGGGCTTGACGAAGAGTTGGATGCTTTCTTGAAAGAATTGCTGGAATCTTGATGCAAATCGAAGTCGTGTCATAATACACTTTTCAGACGCGGATGACGCGGATGACGCAGATAATTATAACCTAATGGTTAAGATAAATCCGTGTCATCCGCGTCATCTGCGTCTGTCAGATATATTTTAGGCGTGCCTGAATCGTGAATGGTTTCAGGGTTCGGTCACACCCTCAATGAATTGTTCCAGGAAGATGTGCTCACCATCATATACGGCGTATGAGAAACAGTTGATCCAGTCGCCCAGGATGATGATGCGGCTTTCGCGTGCCAGCATCAGGTCCAGTTCGATGTGGCGATGGCCGAATATGAAGAAATTTATTTCGGGATGTCCCTTCAAATAGTCTTTGGCATAGAGCACCAAGCCCTCCTTGTCTTCGCCTTGATAGGGCGGTTCTTTGCCTTCTACCCGTTTCAGGCGGCTGTGCTTTGCCCATTCCAGTCCAAAATCGACACTCCAACGAGGGTGCAAGGTGGAGAATAGCCGTTGCAATGTCTTGCTGCGAAAAATGGTTTGTATCAAGCGTACTTTCCAATGGCGGTCGGCATAGTCCAAGCCGTCGCCGTGAGCCATATAGAACACTTTGCCTCCAATCTCACACGTTTGTGGTTCGCGGTGCAATATCACTCCACACTCCTTTTCCAAATAGTCACCACACCACATGTCGTGGTTGCCCACAAAGTAGTGTACCTCTACTCCTAAATCTGTCAGTTCCGATATTTTCCCCAAGAAACGGGTATAGCCTTTGGGTACCACTAACTTGAATTCATACCAGAAATCAAACATGTCTCCCAACAGATAAACAGCTTCGGCCTTGTGCTTGATGCTGTCGAGGAAGTTTACCAGTCTGCGTTCGTGTGTGCGGTTATGTTCTATGGCACGCGAACCCAGGTGGGCATCCGAAAGGAAATAGATATTCTTCATATAAGGTGTAGGGATTAGGGTTGTCACTCGTAGTTAGTCGCCAATCACAAGAAGCCCAACTCAAGTTTGGCTTCTTCACTCATCATGTCTTTGTCCCATTCGGGTTCAAACACCAGATTGACAGTGGCTGTGTTCACTCCTTGCACCGACTCTACTTTTTGTCGCACGTCTTCCATGATAAAGTCGGCGGCCGGACAGTTGGGGGCTGTCAGGGTCATATCTATCAGCACGATTCCGTTCTCTTCCACCTCTATCTTGTAAATCAATCCCAAGTCATAGACATTGACCGGTATTTCGGGGTCAAACACGGTCTTCAACATCTCGATGATGCGCTCTTCTATCGCGAATTTCTCGGTACTCATGTTTCTTCTTCTTAATAATTGAGAGCAAAGATACAACAAAGTGGAAAATAAGCACTGCCAACTGACGTTTTTTTTCTACCTTTGCCCGAAATAGCAGTTCAAAAGACTAATTTAACAACGAAAAGCTGATGAAACGTATTGCCTTCATGGCCCTATTCTCACTCCTTGCCGCTGTGGCCACAGCACAGCCGGCTCCTTTTTTTGACCGTACAGAAGCAGACCTGGGGACAGTCCTTTGGAAAGAACCTGTGACGGCCACTTTCTCCATTGCCAATCGGGGCAACGAGCCTTTGGTCATCTCATACGTGGGTACCGATTGCGGGTGTACCGAAGCCAAATGGACTGAAACACCCATTGCTCCAGGTAAAAGCGGAGAAATATCTGCCATCTTCGATGCCGGACTTTTGGGGCGTTTCCAAAAAATGGTCGGAGTTTATACCAATGCCGATGAGGCCCCCTACTACCTGACTTTGCGCGGACATGTGGTGAGCAAGTTGGACGATTACGACGAGACGCATCCTTATCAAATGGGAAATATCCGACTGAACCGCAATACGGTAGATTTTGCCGATGCCTACAAGGGCGATCGTCCTATGGTGGAAATCAATATCATCAATACAGGTGATGCACCCTATACTCCTGTGCTGATGCATCTTCCATCGTACATCTCCGTGAAGTCTGTTCCGGAAACATTGCGACGCAAACAGGCGGGTATTCTGCAACTGACGTTGAATACCGAAGAACTTACTCATTTGGGATTGACACAGTCGTCGGTCTTTCTGTCACGATATATGGGCGACAAGGTGTCTGAAGAGAACGAGATAGCCGTGTCGGCCACCCTGCTTCCCGACTTCTCTGCGTTGACAGCAGCGCAACGGGCACAGGCTCCGAAAGCCGAACTGTCCGATATGGATATAGACTTTGGCCCGTTTGGAAATAAGAAGAAGTTTAGCAAAACGCTCACATTGAGCAACACGGGTAAGTCTGCGTTGGAGATTCAGGAACTTCAGGTCTCTGACCCGGCGCTGAGCGTCAGTCTGAAAAAGAGCGTTCTGCCTCCTGGAGAACATACCAAACTGAAGGTGACAGCCACAGCCAAATATATGAAGAAAAGTTCGGTTGAGGCCCGTGTGTTGCTCATTACCAACGACCCCGACCAGCCGAAATTGGAGATAGACATTCCACTGAGTTTATAATACCTTATTATCTATTCAACTTTCGCAAGTATAAGAAGTTGAAGGAGTTATAGGGCCTCAGACGATAGTTTCGACTATACTTCATATGACGTTCAAATCTATTGTCTGTAACTCCTGAGCGAAGCGAAGACTCCTGAACTCCTGCACTCCAGAAAGTTGAGCTTGCGAAACTTAAATTATATATATGGACCATCCCGAGAATAGTGAAGAGTACAAGGGCCTGACCGTAAACAAAGGTATCGAACAGCCCTCGACCATCAATCCGTACCGTAAATTCCAGCGCAAACCCAAGCGCCAGTTGCTCAGTGTGGGCGACTATGTAGAGGGTATTCTGAAAGGGAACACCACCCTGTTGAGTCAGGCTGTCACCTTGGTTGAGAGTACCTTGCCCGAACATCAGACCATTGCCCAAGAGGTGATAGAGAAGTGTCTGCCCTACGCCGGACGCTCCATGCGTATCGGCATCAGCGGTGTGCCCGGTGCAGGAAAGAGCACTTCCATCGATGCTTTCGGCCTCCATGTGTTGGAGCGTGGTGGCAAGTTGGCCGTCCTGGCCATCGACCCCAGCAGTGAGCGTAGCAAGGGAAGCATCCTTGGCGACAAGACCCGCATGGAGAAGTTGAGCGTACATCCCAATTCGTTCATCCGTCCCAGTCCATCGGCCGGTTCTCTTGGCGGTGTGGCCCGCAAGACGCGCGAGACCATCATTCTGTGCGAAGCTGCCGGATTTGACAAAATCTTTGTGGAGACCGTAGGTGTGGGACAGAGCGAGACGGCCGTACACTCCATGGTCGATTTCTTCCTGCTCATCCAACTGGCCGGTACGGGCGACGAGTTGCAGGGCATCAAGCGTGGCATCATGGAGATGGCCGACGGCATTGTCATCAACAAGGCCGACGGCAGCAACATCGAGAAGGCCAAGTTGGCCGCTGCCCACTTCCGCAATGCCCTCCACCTGTTCCCTGCTCCCGAGAGTGGATGGACACCCCGCGTGCTCACCTACTCGGGTTTCTACGGATTGGGTATCAAGGAGATATGGGACATGGTCTATGAATACATCGACTTCGTCAAAGCCAACGGCTACTTCCAATACCGCCGCAACGAGCAGGCCAAGTATTGGATGTACGAAAGCATCAACGAGCAACTGCGCAACAGTTTCTACAACAACCCGACCATCGCTTCCATGCTCGGCCAAAAGGAGAGCGAGGTGCTGGGCGGTACCGTCACCTCCTTCACTGCTGCACACCAATTGCTGGACACTTACTTCAAGCAGGCGAAGGAATAAGCTATCTATTTCGCTCACCAACAGCGAATTATACTTTTGTGGAGCATCCACGATGCTTAGGAACTTTCCAGCCATGAGGGTGTTAAAATAGGATTCTCCATAGAGTCCAAGTCATTTCTTTGTCATTCTGAGCAGCGCGAAGAATCTGTAAACGTAAGCATATTAGCAATTTGGTAAAACGGTCACAGATTCTTCACTATGTTCAGAATGACAGAGACCGCATCTTGACACATCCCCGTGGCTGGATAACGCTTAAGACTCACCGTGCTAACGCTTAAGCGTTACCAACTTATCTTTTAAGAGATTTCTCACTCACGCTTAAGCGATTTTTCAGTACGATTTTGCCGTTTTTTCTCGCTATTGAATCACCAATTCGGCGAATAAAACAGCTATTCGCCGAATTTTTCCGGCGAATAGGAGGCGTATTCACCGAAAAGTAGTTATTTTTGCACCGAATTACAGTTTAAAAGGATAGATATGTACCTGCACGAGTATGACAATTGGTGGAACTTCCGCTACGACAAAGAGCGTGTGATACTCAAAGGAACACTTTGCACATCAGTCGGTAAACGAGCGACAACGTAAACTCATCAACATGCAGTTCGATGGTTTCTTCGGAAAACTCACTACAGGAAAATGGGCAAAGATTGCCAAATGTTCGTCTGACACAGCACTGAACGACATCAAAGACCTTTTGGCAAAAGGCATGTTGGTGAAAAACGAAGAGGGTGGACGAAGCACAAACTATTCACTTACAGAAGTGTAGGCATAATACAAATATTAAAAGACTACAACCATGATGAAAAGAAAAAGTGTTTTATGGGCGGCACTGCTGATGGCCGCCGTGAGCCTGCTTTCGTGTACGGAAGAAGGGGTGACCATTAAGGGAATGGTGGAGGACATGGAGAAGGAGAAAGACACCCCCATCTGTTTTCTCACAAGGAATCCGCTGACTACCGACACATGCTACGTGACACTGACGGCAGAGGGAACATTTGAACAACGTCTGCCAATAAAGGAGAGACGAGAACTCTACCTGATGGTAAACAAAAAAATTGTCGTCCGTTTTTTGGTGGAAAGAGGAGATATAGTGGATTTGTCGTGGAAAGGCTACAGTCCGTCAACGACCATACGGTTTGCAGACCCGGCCCGTGAACGGGAAAGAATGCTGAGCGAACTGTTGACGGAGCGGTTTAATCCCAAATGGAATGCCCTGTCAGAAAAGGTCTCCAGAGCCACCCCACCTTACGATGCGACTCTGCTGGACGACATAGAGAAATATGCGAATGAATATCGGCAGACGATAGAAGAGTTTGAGCAAGAGCACGGGGTATTACCTCACAAAGAAGCTTTTTTAGTGGATGGCTACTTCAATGCACTGGGTCCGGTGCAATACTCCCTTGAAGCTATAGAGCAGTTGAAGCAACGCGGACTTCGGAGCGGACTGCCTGAGGATACCGTAACGGGAAAAGCGGCCTACGAAGTGTTGCCCGCCCGCTACTTGGCACACAGGGCTTACCGCAGTTTCCTTTGGAACTGGACCAACCTGTACGTAAGGAAATTGACTGGTCCGGCGGATAGTGTGACCTCCCTGTACGAACGGTTCATCGAGCGTATGGACACCACATTCCGCATCATGCAGGACAGGGAAACAGCCGAATGGGCATTGGCCTACCGTGCTCCCTTCACCGAGTTTGATTTGGCACAAAATGAAGCCCTGTCCTATCTGAATCATCTGAAAAACGAACTCACGTTCTCTTGGGCAAAGGAGTATGTACAGCAGACAATAGACAAATTGACCCCTTACCAAGCGGGGAAACAAGCACCTGATTTCCTTCTGGTAGATGAATCGGGAAAGGAATATACGTTAGCCGACTTTCGTGGGAAGTATCTCTACATAGGATTCTGGAGCAGAGGATGCCGTGTGTGCCACAGGGAATTCAAGCATATTCCCGCTCTGCGCGAGAAATACCGTGCTTTTGATGACAGGCTTGCATACGCATTCGTCTATCTCGGAGAAGAGGAGGATGAAGTTTGGCTCAAGTCAATTGAGAAACATGGTTCGCGCCAAGGCATCAATCTGCGTGCGGCAAAACGCGATGACAATGTGTACAACATTACTGGCTTCCCCACCTACATCCTTATCGGCCCCGATGGAAAGATGGTGGAACACCACACCGCCCGTCCTTCGGAACTTCTGCAAACCGGGGAGAATGTGTTAGACAAGGCATTGCAGGGGAAACAGAAGCAAGATTAAAATTAAGGAAAGAATAAAAACAAGACAATGAAGAGGGGAGAAATCCTGTGGGCTTTGCAGATGAAACCACAGAATTTCTCCCCTCTTTACATCTTTTAACGGTAAAGATTCGTTTTATAACGGAAAGATTTCGTTCCTTTGCAGCGTAAGTTTAGTTTATAACCCGTAAAAGAGAGAAAACGATGAAGAATCTGAGTCCGAAAGAAGAGATTATCATGAACCTGTTGTGGGACAACGGCCCCATGTTTGTGAAGGAGATGCTGGCGTTCTACGATGACCCGAAGCCCCACTTCAATACCGTGTCCACCTTTGTACGCATCCTGGAGGATGAAGGCTACATCGGGCACCGTGCCTTCGGTGTGTCGTACCAGTACTATCCGCTTGTCAGCCGCAACGACTACCACAAGCGCACCGTGCGCAATGTCATCAGCAAGTATTTCAACAACTCTTACATGGGACTGGTGTCAGCCTTAGTGAAGGAAGAGGAGATTTCCCTCGACGAACTGAAGGAACTGATACGTCAGGTGGAAGAGGCTCCCTCCAACTCCCCCAAAGGGGAAGAGGCCCAAGAACAGTAAATGAGAATTAATAACAATGTAAAATGTACCATTCCTCATTCCTTCCCTTCCGGGGAGGGTCAGGGAGAGACTTTTTTAACTTATGACCACCTTTTTCCTATACCTGATGAAGTCGGTGCTCTGTCTGGCGCTGTTCTATCCATTCTACATGGTGCTGCTCAGCCGCGAGACCTTCCACCGCTTCAACCGCATGGCGCTCATCAGCATCCTGCTGGCGTCGGTAGTCATTCCTGCCTGCCGCATCACCACCGAGGAACCTATGCTGCTGAGCCAGCTCTACCAGCGGTGGGAACATTGGCTGACGGGGCAAGAGGTTGAAACGGCTACAGCTGTAGCCTATGCAGATTGGGCCGACGTGGAGTTTGCCACTATGTCCCTTGCTGACGACGACACATTAGCAGTGGCTCCGGCCTTTTCGCTCGGCGATTTCTTGAGCGAACATTGGGGCGACCTGCTCTTTCTGATCTATGTCGCAGGCATCCTTTTCCTGATTGGCCGCCACATCGCTTCCCTGGTCCGCCTCTTCGGTCTGCTCAAGCGGGGACAGATGCAACGCCTCGACGATGGCACCTGCCTCTATCTCCATCAGCAGACTGACATTGCACCGTTCAGTTGGATGAAGTACATCGTCATCTCCGAAGCGGACTACCGCGAAAACGGGCGTCAGATTGTGACTCACGAACAGGCCCACATCAGTAACCGTCATTCGTGGGACCTGTTGCTGGTGGAGGTCTGCCTGCTGGCCCAGTGGTTCAATCCCGCAGCCTGGTTGCTCCGTCAGGAGTTGCAGAACATCCACGAATACGAAGCCGACGATACCGTGCTTCGCCGGGGCATCAATGCCAGGGAATACCAATTATTGATTATAAAAAAGGCCGTCGGCGCAAGGCTCTACTCTCTTGCCAACAGCCTTAATCACAGTTCACTTAAAAAACGTCTAACTATGATGATGAAAGAAAAGTCACATCCATGGGCACGGTTGAAGTACCTCTATGTACTCCCGTTGGCCGCTATTTCAATGGTAGCGTTCGCCCACACTGAAGCCGCGAATAACAGTAACGGCATTTCAGAGGCCAAAGGTACGGAAGTTTTGGCAAATAACCAAATTCCCGGTGTAAAATCTTCAGAAAATGAGAAAGTCCTGATTGTGGTGGACGGCAAACTGACCATTCAGGAAACCGAACCGATAGATTGGACGAATGAAGACCTTGCCAAGCACATCGGTGTCACTCCCGAAGAGATTGCCCAGATAGAGGTGATAAAGAAGCCCGAAATACTGGCGCAGTGGAATATTCCCGGAGCAACTGGAGCCATACTGGTCACCACCAAGAAGGCAAAAGCGGCTGATGAGACAGCCGAGGCAGCCAAGGAGAAGTTCACCGTCACCGTCAACGATGCAGGTGAATACAGCTACGGTCCCATGGGCAGCACACTGAAGAAGGGAACGCTGGACGATATCTATCAGTATATCTGTGATATGCAGAGGAAACTCCAAGCCGACGGTGGAGGAAGACACTTCTTGGTGAATGTGGAAGCCAGCCCCAAAGCTCCGAGAAAGAGCGTAGAGAAAGTGAAGGAGACACTCCGCAAAGCTTGGGCATTAAGAATTACATACAGCCAAAAAGAAGAGAAAGAGACTGTCGTTGACCATCTGATACTAATCGGCAAACCTAAGCATAACGAAAAAGAGGGCAACATAGAGGTGGAACGTGCCGAAGAAGTCTTCATGGTAGTAGAAAACATGCCCGAGTTCCCCGGTGGCAATGCCGAATTGATGAAGTTCCTTGCCAAGAATATCAAATATCCCGCCGAGGCTCAGCAGAAGGGCGAGCAGGGACGAGTGATGGTACAGTTCGTTGTGGGCAAGGACGGCAAGTTGAGCGACATTAAAATAATGAGAAGCATTTCGCCCACTTTGGATGCCGAAGCCATCCGCGTAATCAAGGCCATGCCCACATGGAAACCCGGCACTCAGCGCGGACAGGCGGTAGCGGTGAAATATACCATTCCCATTTCCTTCCGTCTGCAAGGAAGTAAAGGTGACGATAAGCCCGTAGCCAGTGACATACAGGTGGTGAGTGTGACTAAAGCCAACAATGAGAACTCCAAGCCCATTCCCACAGACCCCGTCAAGGATTCCAACGGCGAGGAAGTCTTCATGGTTGTTGAGAAGATGCCCGAGTTCCCCGGTGGCACAGCTGAGCTGATGAAGTTCTTGCAACAGAACATCAAATACCCCGAGCAAGCCCGGAAGGACAGCATCCAAGGCCGCGTCATTGTGCAGTTCACCATCAAGAAGACAGGTGAGGTCAGCAACACGACCGTTATTCGTAGCGTTTCCCCCGAACTGGATGCCGAAGCCATCCGTGTAATCAACGCCATGCCCCTTTGGACTCCCGGTGAGCAAAAAGGTGAACCTGTAAACGTGAAGTTCACACTGCCCATCCAATTCCGATTGGTAAGCGGAAAGGGAAAAAGCACGCAGTTTACCGCTGTGGTCAATGGAAAGACCATCGTGGTAGAGTCGCAACCTACAACAAGAGCAAGATATGCCGAAGGGCGAGAAGCCATGTTGAGCTTCTTCCAAAGTCGTCTGAAGTTTGACAAAAGTCTTTCGGATAAGGTTGCGGAACACGTCCTGTTGCAGGCTTTCATCAGCCCCGAGGGCAAATTGATTGGATATAACGACATCACCAGAAAGAACAATTTGGAAACCCCCGATGCGCTGATTCAAGAGGCCCATCGGGTAGCCGACCTGCTCCCCAAAGAGGGATGGGTTCCTGCCGTGCTCAACGGAAAGCCCGTGAATGGTAGTGTCGCAATTCCTGTATCCTTCCGATTCAAGGGGATTCCCCAGAAAGGTGTTTGACTACTCAAAGCTGATGGCTGATTAGCTCAGTCAATCATGATTCATACCCTCTCAGTCATTTTTCGGACGAAGTCCTCAACAACTCGTCCGAAAAATGACTGAGACCGTCCCCAAAAACAGGGAAATGAATGTTTTATCTACAAAACTCCTGCTATGTGATGAAAAAACTCTTTTTACTCACTTGTTCCCTTTTTCTTGCAGCAGCTTACGGCTTTGCACAAGAGGACGATATATTGGAATATCAATATGATCCCGTAACTGACAAAGGTATTGGCTTTGCCAATTCTAAGGGGGAAATCGTCATACCTGCCGACAGATTCGGACATGTATATGAATCCCGTTTGGACAAAATCACATTTGTTCTTTTTAATGACGGTCCCAAGGGCATTTATGCCATCAATCGGAAAGGGGAACCACTGTTCGAAGTGTTCTGCTTCGACAATGGTCCCGACTACGTTCAGGAAGGAGTGTTCCGCATCTTGAAAGATGGGAAAATGGGCTTTGCCAATATGGACGGCGAAGTGGTCATCAAACCTCAATTCGATTTTGTATGGCCTTTCCAAGAATGCGGATATGCTGTATTCAATACGGGAGGTAAGAGGGTCATATATGATACTCACAATAACTATTCGACATGGAAAGGCGGGAAATGGGGAATCATCAATAAAAAAGGAGAAATGGTTTTACCACCCACCTATGAAGAAAATTATGGTCCTCGCGGTTTCATCATAGACGGCAAGCGTGTACCCATTGAAGAAGTCATTGAAGCGAGAGGTTTGCCCAAGATGTACGATACCTCCCACTTGCAGGCGGTTGACACTGCCCGAATAAAAGACCCATTCTTCAAGGTCCTGTACAAACGTTACCTCACCACCCTGCCCTTTGAACGTAACGTGTTGAACAAGCAAGTAGGAAACACTCTGCCCTATCGGACTAACAGCTATTTTCAAAAGACATATCCCTTCTATTACGATAGTGAGTACATAGAGCCGAAGGACTTGAACCTCTATTGCCACTACAACGACACGGTGAAGGAACCCTGTGAAGAGGCATTCATCCAAGTGATAGGCCAGACGACGGGGGATTACCTCCTGGCTGTGCTCTACATGATTGGAGCCGACCACTCCACATTCCAATACTCCATCGTCACCTACGACTACGAAGGGAACTACATCGACCAATTGCCATTCACCAAACGTTATGACAGAGGGTACAGAAAAGAGGGACTTATCAGGGAAGACCTGAAAATATTCACCTATGAACTGACCTTCGACACACCGCAAATGGTCTATACCACATCTCCCCGACCAACGGGAGCAAAGTTCGATGACAAAATCGGACAACGCATGGACTGTATCTATACCATCACCGAAGATGGTCACTTCAAACTTGTGAAGAAATACCTCTTCGATCCCAAACTCTATACCAGCGACTATTTCTTCAACAAAGGGTTGATTAAAAAAGGGGACGAAACTTCAATATGGACTCTTCAACCCAACAATTGAGAGTAAGTCAACCAACATCAAAAATAAAGTTTAACCCGGTCAACCCAAACTACAAATAAGACTGAAAGTAGTCGACTAAAATCGTTAGCATACATTCAAAAACATAAAATGATGCTTCACTTCTTTATTTCACGTCACGAAACAAATATTTCACGTCGTGAAATGAGTATTCCAAAGCGTGAAATGACTATTCTGCGACGTGAAATGAAGAAATGATACAGTTGTTTTTGTTTTTATGGCCACATTTTCAATGTTTTATGCCGTACTTCTCTTATTTCATAGCTTGGAGATTCAATAGGGGCAGTTTGAAAAGTCGGGTTGTATATAATAGGTTTTATCGGACAGCAATAATTTCAGTATAAGACAAAGAGTCGCTGAATAGTCACCCCAAAAAGCAACAGATTTGAAAACATGTGAAATGATGTTAGGCACAATAACCAAACTATGAATTGGGGTTAATCTTTTATAAAAAAATTACTTTTGGACAGGGTTTGTGTTTTTTATAGATAACTTTGTGCAGTTATGATAAAAACAATTTTGTCAGACATATTGTCCCCTTCTGTGCGTGCAGTCCTGTTCATGTGGGTACGGATGTTCATGTTCTTTGTTTCCATCGTGACGGTAAGTGCCGTTGTGGTTGACTATGGTTTTGTGCTTGACGAGGGAGAAATGAAGGTGGTCCAACATGTCTATAGCCATGCCTGGTGGATATATTTCATCTCCTACATCATTCACTTGTGTCTCGATTGGATGAATATCAACCGCAAAACCGTTTTTATGACTACTCTTTTAGGTCTTTTGCTTGTACTGACGGCAGTGTCCGAAATCTTTGTTCCTCCTGCGGATGGTCATGCGTTTGCTTGGTTATGGGATGTATCTTCCAATAAGTTTATAGTCATAGCTACATTGCTTCTGTTTGCTGCATTGGAAATCTCTAAAGGGGTAGTAAGTTTCATCAATAAGAATACCAATCCAGCTCTGTTGATGGCAGTTTGTTTTGCGGTTATCATCCTTTTTGGTGCCCTTTTGCTTTTGTTACCACGCTCTACGCACGAGCATATCCGTTTGTCGTTGATTGATGCCCTGTTTGTTTCCACCAGTGCCGTGTGCGTGACGGGGCTTTCCACCGTGGATGTGGCTCAGACCTTTTCATTGGAGGGGCAGATTGTCATTGCCTTGCTCATCCAGATTGGCGGGTTGGGCGTGATGACCATCACCAGTTTTTTTGCCATGTTCTTCATGGGAGGTACAGGGTTATACAATCAGTTTGCTTTGCGCGACATGGTTGGGTCAGACACGTTCAGTTCCCTCATCTCCACTTTATTATATATATTGGGATTCACGTTCTCTATCGAGTTGTTAGGTGCTTGTTGCATTTGGTTCAGCATTCACGGCACATTGGGGCTGACGTTGCACGAAGAATTGTTCTTCTCCGTGTTTCATGCAATCTCAGCCTTTTGTAATGCCGGTTTTTCCACACTTACGGGCAATCTGGGGAACGACGCCATCCTGTATGGGCATAATTCGTTTTTTCTCATCATCTCGGTACTGGTCATATTAGGAGGTATCGGATTCCCTATCCTCATGAATTTCAAAAGGGTTGTTGCTTATTCTTTGCGTAAATTCCTGTGGAGAAAGCCGGAGGACCAATCCCGTCCGCGGTATATTCATCTGACAAACATCAACACAAAGATTGTCCTTGTCACTACGGTCTTCTTACTAATTGGTGGAACATTGCTGGTTGCCTTGTTGGAATGGAATGGAGCCTTTGCGGGAATGACAACAGGCGAACGCCTTGTCCAATCCTTCTTTACGGCTGTAGTGCCGCGTACGGCAGGGTTCAACAGTGTTGATTTGACCGGATTCTCTTTGCTGACAATTCTTGTCTATATGTTTTTGATGTGGATAGGCGGAGCCTCCCAGTCAACGGCCGGAGGTATCAAAGTGAATACCTTTGCCGTGGCACTGGCCAATATGCGTGCTGTCGTCTATGGCGAGAATGCAGTGGTGTTGTTCAAGCGTGAAATTACCCCCGATTCCGTCAGCCGTGCATCGGCTGTTATATTCGGTTCTATTGTGACAATACTTTTTTCGTTCGTTACATTGCTGTTTCTCGAGCCCAACCTCTCTCCCAAGGGATTGCTGTTTGAGGTTGTATCGGCTTACAGTACAGTAGGTGCAAGCCTCAATGTGACACCCGAGTTAGGGAATGCAGGCAAACTGCTGATTGTCGCATTGATGTTTGTTGGACGTGTAGGGTTGATAACGGTACTCATGAGTATGACCCGACAACGGGGAAGCCGCAAATTCCGTTATCCGAAAGGAAATGTAATCATTAACTGATGTATAGTACAATATGAAATGTTTGATTATTGGATTGGGATGTTTTGGAAGGACACTTGCCGAAGCATTGACTGACAAGGGACACGATGTGATAGGTGTGGATAGTAACGAGCACCGTGTAGAAGAGGTGAAAGACCGTATTTCTGTGGCTTATATTATGGATGCCACCGAGCGTGTGGCCTTGAAGGAACTTCCGTTGGGCGAGATTGATTGTGCCATTGTGGCTATCGGGCAAAGCATGGATTTCTCCTTGCGGGCGGTGGCTGCCTTGAAGGAACTTTCCGTAGGTAAAATCTATGCTCGCGCATTGGACCAGACACATCTCTCCATCCTACGGGCTATGAATATCCAAAAGATTTTTATTCCTGAGAGTTTTGCCGCTCGTATTTTTGCCGACCATCTGCTTACAGACAAAATGGGGGAGATGGTATAAACATATTGTTGTTTTTGTCATTTTTCGGACGGCATGATTTACTACTGAGTTTTTCGGACTGACCCTTCAAGACGGGATGAAAAAAATGGGGCGCATCACTGCACGCGTGCAATGAATGCGCCCCGGGGAGGGAGGGGAAATGTTGATGGCTTACATGCCTGTGCCTTGCAATCAGGCCAAGCTGTAAACTACGTCCATAATCTGTTTGCCCAATTCATCGGCAGCTTCCATGGTAGAGGCTTCGCTATATACACGGATGATGGGCTCGGTGTTGCTCTTGCGCAAGTGTACCCAACGGTCGGGGAAGTCAATCTTCACACCGTCGATGTCGTTCACCTGTTCGTCCTTGTAGAGTTCCTTCACCTTTTCCAGAATTAAATCCACATTGGTGTCAGGTGTCAGGTCAATGCGATTCTTGGCAATGAAGTAGGGAGGATAAGTGGTACGCAACTGGCTCACCGTCACACCCTCGTGTGCCAGATGACTGAGGAAGAGGGCAATACCCACAAGTGCATCGCGACCATAGTGGCTGGCGGGATAGATGACTCCACCATTACCTTCGCCACCGATGACGGCACCTGTCTCTTTCATCTTGGTGGTGACGTTCACTTCGCCCACAGCGGCAGCATTGTACTGCTGGCCATACTTGGCGGTGACGTCGCGCAGGGCGCGGGTACTGCTCAGGTTGCTCACTGTGTTTCCGGGAGTATGTTTCAGCACATAGTCGGCCACAGTCACCAGCGTGTATTCTTCGCCGTACATTTCGCCATTCTCGCAAATCATGGCCAGACGATCCACATCGGGGTCAACCACGAAAGCTACGTCGTGACCGCCCTGTTTCATCAGGCCCATGATGTCGCCCAAGTTCTTTTCCAACGGTTCGGGATTGTGCTGGAAGTCGCCGGTAGGTTCGCCATAGAGCACTTCCACTTGGTTCACGCCCAACTGGTTGAGCAGCTTGGGGAGAATGATGCCTCCCACGGAGTTGACCGCATCGATGGCCACACGGAAATTGGCATTGCGGATAGCCTCCACATCGACCAGGTCGAGTGCCAAAACGGCATCGATATGCTTCTGGTCATAGGTGTTGTCCTCGGTGTATTTGCCCAAATGCTCCACATCGGCATAGTCGAACTCTTCGGCATCGGCAATGCGCAACAACTCGTTACCTTCGGCGGCATTGAGGAATTCGCCATGTTCGTTGAGCAGTTTCAGTGCATTCCACTGACGGGGATTGTGGCTGGCAGTGAGGATGATACCACCGCAAGCACCTTCCATGGTGACGGCCAGCTCGGTGGTGGGGGTTGAGGCCAGACCGATGTTGACAACATCGAAGCCCATGCCCATAAGGGTGCCGCACACGATGTTCTTCACCATCTCGCCTGAGATGCGGGCATCGCGTCCGACAACGATTTTATTGCTTGTTACTTTAGTGGTGCGACGAATGAACGTGGCATACGCTGAAGTGAACTTTACAACATCCAGCGGAGTCAGTCCCCCGCCTACGGCTCCGCCAATGGTTCCGCGGATACCTGAGATAGATTTGATAAGTGTCATCTTCCTTTTCTGTAAGTTATTTCGTAAAAACAGGGATAAACATAAGATGTGGCGTTGGACTGTCCTTCACTGTGGGGTACAATCAGACGCACTTTGGCGATAGGTTCCTTACGCCCGATGTTGAGGTAGGGCATGGGTATCAGCCATCCCGAAGGGACGGAACTTCCATAGGCTGAATGCATGTAGCCCGAAGTGAAGGAGCCGCTGTAGCTTCCATTCTTGTTCTCGATGGTGAGCATGTCGGGGTTGGAGGCATCGTAGAGATTACCTGTCAGGGTGTCCCCCTCCTTGATGTTCACTTCGTAGTATCGGGCTATGACCTCGGCCCGTTCGCCATCAGCAATGGGAGAGCCTTCGCCCTTACGCACAATCTGCATATATACACCGTTGTCCTTGAAGAGGACGTACTCGTTTTGAGAAACGTCGGTGGTGGAATCTTGTGCATAGAACTGTTCGAGGGAGATGACCTTGATGCTTTCGGACTTGATGTAGGCATCGATGGCCTTACGCTCCTTCTCTTTCATGTCGGCGTAGGTCTCGGTGTCGTCGCACGCCTGAAAACAGGTCCCCATGACCAGCAGGGCGACGAGTGAATAGAGTAATTTCTTCATAGTTAAACTCCTGATATGTTTTCTTTGGCCGCAAAAGTACAAAAAACGGGACAAACGGCCATACTCATTGGCTGGCAATTAGTGTAATATAACTATTTTTTCAACAAAAGGGGCTGGAATTTGACCAAAGCGGCCTTGAAACGCTCCAAAGCTTCGTCCATGGTGCCATATACTTCACCGCCCGAAGCATTGAGGTGTCCGCCTCCGCCAAAGAATTCGGAAGCCACTTGGTTGCAGGGGAAACTGCCGGTGGAGCGTAGGGAGACTTTAATCATGTCTTTCTCGGTATCTTCGCGCAAGAAGACGGAGAAGACAATCCCCTTCATGGACAAGGGCATGTTGACAAAGCCCTCGGCATCGCCACGCATATAGTTGAAACGGCTCTGCTCCTTCTTGGTCAGGGTGGTGAGGGCGGCGCGGAAGTCGGGATAGACATGCATGTGGGTGAGCACATGCCCCATCAGGCGCAGACGTGCTTCGGAATAGGTGTTGAAGACGTTGCGGTAAATCTGGTCCTTGTCGATGCCCTTGCTGAGGAGCTGGCTGATGATGTAGTATATTTCGGGATTGTTGCTGTTGTAGGTGAATCCGCCCGTGTCGGTCATCATACCGGTGTAGATGCACTCGGCGCACTCGGTGGTGATGTCTTCGAAATACCCTAACCGGCAAATGAGGCGGAAAACCAACTCGGAGGCCGAAGCTATTTGGGGATGAGAAATGGTTATCCGACAGAAGTCCTCAGGGTCGAGGTGGTGATCAATCAGAATCTTGCGGGCAGGCGATTCGCCTACGGCCTTGCCCATGTTGTCAATGCGCTTCAGACAATTGAAATCGACGCAACAGATGACGTCTGCTCCGGCTATCAGCTTGTCGGCTTCGTCGGGGTGTTTGTCGTAGCGCAGAATCTGCTGGGCACCATCCATCCAACGGAGGAAATCGGGGAATGCGTTGGGGACTATGACGCGGACGTTCTTGTCCTGGCCTTCAAGGAAATGGGCTAATCCCAACGATGAACCAATGGCGTCGCCATCGGGAGAGACATGGGTCACAATGACCATATTTTCTGCCTTGTCCAACCACTTGGCAAAGTGGTCAATATTGGCTTGATCGATTACTTTAGTCAACATAATACTGTAATTTGCGTGCAAAAGTAGTATAAACTGAGCGGAGAACAAAGGAAATTGCACTAATTTTTAGACAAAGATGCGGCAAAGTAGTCCTGCACACAGAGAGGCCAATACCCACACAACTGCCTGTCTCTTGCGTTGCATCCATCCGTAGAAGAGGAAGAACAGGGCGGCGTAGAGACATACGGTTTCGGGTAGAGAAAAGGAGAAATGGGCAATGTCGGCTCCCGGCAGACGGTTGCACAGGGCCAGACCGTGGTTCATCAGCTTGATGGCATGGGTGAGTAACCAGGCCATGCCGGCTTGTAAGGCCGGAAGTGGGAACAGGGAGAGCAACAGGAAGGGGACGGACAGGCTGACAACGAGGAATGCAAGCGGCACGACCCACAGATTGACCAACAGGGCATAGGGGGAGAAGCGTGAAAAGTAGTAAAGAATCAAGGGAATGACTCCTATCTGAGCTGACAGGGAAACGGTGGTCAGTCCCCAAACGTAACGTATGGCGGCATAGCGTGAACGGGGAAGCAGAGACTCTAACCAGGGTTGTAGAAGGAGTAGGGAGGCTACGGCGGCAAAGGACAATTGGAAACCGACGTCGAACAGGAGGAAGGGATTGTAGAGCAACATTCCGAAGGCTGTAAGTGCCAACGTGTTGAGGGAAAAGCCTACACGGGTGAAACAACTTCCCACAATCAGCAGGCTGAACATAATCGCCGCACGCACGGCCGACACGGGAAGTCCCACCATGAAGACAAAACCCCACACCAAAGGGAGTACCAGCAACTTGCGCATCAGGAACCATCGCTTGCCAGGCAGAAACAGGGAGCAACAGAGGGTAAGCACCGTGCAGAGAATACCGATGTGGAGACCGGAAAGCGCCAAGACATGGCTGGCGCCGGAGATGTTGTAAAGTTGGCGCACCTCTTCGCTCAACTCTCTTTTGTAGCCCAGCGTAAGAGCCGAAAGTACGGCTCCTTCATCGCCCGTTATTCCTGTGTGGCGATAGTAATCCAACAGGTGTTCGCGCTCTTGCAGGGCACGGGCTTGCCATCCTTCGGAGAGGGTGTCGGCCATTTGCCAGTGGCGGGTATAGAGGGTGCCTGTCACATGGCGGTGGCGGAGGTAGCGCACATAGTCGAATGCAGGAGTGAAGTTCGTGGGTGGCTTCACGATGCCGTAAAAGCGGACGGCTTCCCCAGCTTTCAAGGCGGAGACAGTGCTGTCCTTGGGCAGATAGAGGAGGATTTCCGTGTCAAGCGGGCGGCAGGTGTCTCCCTCCCAACAGGCGGTGAGGTGCAAGGAACAGAGATAACTCCGCGCTTTGGGAGTGGGACCGTCGGTGAGGCGTCCTTCATATACCATGGCTCCCGTCGGCCACGTCACTTGTGTCCGTCTCCAATGATAGGAGCAGGAGGCAAACCCCACGGCAAAGAAAAAAAGAAGGGACAGCGCACCAAACCAGGCGCGTCTGTCCCATGTATGTGTCAAGTGGGCGATGAACATCAGCGCCCCTATGGATGTCAGAATGGACAATACATATATATAAGGTATATGGCAGAATCCGTCTCCTGCATCGGCCACCACAATGCCCGCCATCAGTGGAAGGAACAACCGCACAAAAGGGCGGGCCTCCAAGAAGCGCAACACGGGATGCTTCATGTCAGAGAGTCTTCAGCGAATGGATGGTCTCTTCGGGCGAAGGTGACTTGAAGACATAGCTGCCTGTCACAAGGACATCGGCACCGGCTTCAACCAACAGGGGGGCGGTCTCGTCGTTCACTCCACCATCCACTTCTATCAGAGCGGAAGAACCGGTGCGTCCGATGAGGGCACGCAACTCTTTCACCTTCTCCAATGTGTGGGGGATGAACTCTTGGCCACCAAAACCAGGGTTGACACTCATGAGGAGCACCATATCGACATCGCGTATGATGTCGGTCAAAAGGGATACGGGAGTGGCAGGATTCAGGGTGACACCGGCCTTCATGCCCGCTTCCTTGATTTGCTGGACAACGCGGTGCAGATGGGGACAGGCTTCGTAGTGCACATTCATCATGTAGGCACCCAATGCCTTCACCTCGGGGATGAACTTCTCGGGGCTGACAATCATCAGATGCACGTCGAGCGGCTTGTGGCAGAGTTTGGCCACATGCTTCAACACAGGAAAACCAAAGGAGATGTTCGGCACAAACACACCGTCCATGATGTCCAAGTGGAGCCAGTCGGCTTCGCTACGGTTTATCATATCCATGTCGGCCCGCAAATCTGAAAAATTGGCGGCCAACAACGAAGGAGCAATTTTCAATCCCATAATCTTTCAGTTCATTGAAATGTTTCTGCAAAGATAGAGAATTTATCGGTTATCCCAACACAAAACCCGGTAAAGTTTCGGGTAAGAGCGAAGAAGCGCGGTAATTGCGGGCGAATGTGCGCAAAAAGGCTAATGTCTTTTCGCTCGGAGAGCGGCGGGCGCGGTAGGATTCGCGACGTTCACGGGATGTTCCGTAGGAATAGGTAGAAGGAGTAATGTTTTCGTTCATAGGCAATGCCAGTTATCTGTTTTCAATAATAGAAACGCAGATAACTGGCATTTAGTATATGAACGGAGATTAAATTTTTTAATAAATTGTCAATTCGATGTTTTTCTCTTCGGCCATGCGGCGAAGGTTCAGCAGGGCGTAGCGCATACGGCCGAGGGCGGTGTTGATGCTCACACCTGTGATTTCAGAGATTTCCTTGAAGGAAAGGTCTTGATAGAAGCGCATATAGACAACCTCGCGCTGGTTGTCGGGCAGAAACTCTACCAGACGGCGCACATCACGAAGCACCTGTTCGTTCACCAACTTTGTTTCGATGTTGTCGTCGGAGAGTTTGATGTCGTTGAACAAGTCGATTTCGGTTTCGTCGTTGGACACCACATTCTCGTTCTTCTCCTGACGGAAAAGGTCGATAATCAAGTTGTGGGCAATGCGGGTAATCCAAGCGGCAAATTTGCCGTTTTCGGTGTAGCGTCCTTGTTGGAGGGTGACGATGGCTTTCACGAAAGTCTCCTGAAAGATGTCTTCAGCCAGTTCGTCGTTGCGCACAGAGAAATAGATATAGGAATAAACTTTATCCTTATATCTCTCCAACAGAATATCAAAAGCCTGATTATTGCCTTTTGAGTACAAAGCGACCAATGCTTCGTCGGTCATCTTCTGCATATTTTCCATTACTTCTTCTTTTTTTGTTTCTTAGAGTAATGTCTTTCTTATAGGCAATTCGTTTTTAGGTTCGTAGAATATTGTTCTTATCGGGTGCAAATAAACGCATTATTTATGAGTTCCGCAAATTTTTTAATACTTTTCTTGCCCGTTATCGCACACAGAGCCCCTCTGTTACCTTCAATCCGCGCAAAAAGTCGGCTACAGGCATACGTTTCTTGCCTGCCAATTGCAACGATTTGATGTTCAGATACCCGTCTGCCAAAGCCACGCGCAAGTAGGTTTTCCCATCGGTTGACACGGTGCCGATTTCTTCCCCGTGGGAGAAAAAGTTTTTCTCCGTCTGGAAAATTTTCAGCACTTGTGAAGTGCCGTCGGCGCTGACCAACTCTGTCCATGCGGCAGGGTAGGGAGAGAGGCCACGCACAAAGTCATAGACGGCCTTTACTCCTTTCGTCCAATCGATGCGGCATGTGTCCTTGAATATTTTGGGAGCCGGGCGCAACTCTTCTTCCGAAAGGTTTATCAGCTCCTCCTGAGGCACAGGTTTCACCGTGCCGGCCAAAATGGCATCCACCGTTTCGGTCACCAAACGTCCGCCCAAGTTCATCAGTTTGTCGTGAATCACTTCCACATTGTCCTCGTCGGCGATGGGGATGCGCACCTGTTGGATGACTTCGCCCGTGTCAATCTCATGCTTGAGGAAGAAGGTGGTGATGCCCGTCTCCGTGTCGCCATTGATGATGGCCCAATTGATGGGCGCAGCTCCGCGATATTGGGGAAGCAGGGAGGCATGGAGGTTGAAGGTGCCCATGGGCGGCATATTCCACACCACCTCGGGAAGCATACGGAAAGCCACCACAATCTGCAGGTCGGCCTTCAGCGAACGGAGTTCTTCCACAAATGCCTCGTCCTTCAAGTTCACCGGTTGGAGCACCCGAAGGCCCTTCTCCACGGCATATTGCTTCACCGGACTTGGTTGGAGCACACTTCCGTGTCGTCCCATCGGCTTGTCGGGCATAGTGATGACGCCTACTACATTATATCCTCCCTCGACCAATTGACGCAAACTCTCTACGGCAAAGTCGGGGGTTCCCATATATACGATTCTCAAATCTTCTTTCTGCATGATTATGTTTTTTCTTCTATTACAGGGTTTCTTTTACGCCATTCAACGTCGTATTTCCTCTTCTATTTTCCATTCTCCGATGGAGCGGGTCGCACTGTCGAAATTTACACCTATCTTATATATACGGCGTCCGTCTGGTTGATAAGGGATGGTATAACCCTTATTGTTGATTTGCGCAAGCGCCTCTTCGGGTGTACCGTCGAATTTGAATTCAAACACATAGATGGCATCATCGAGTTTCACCACGGCATCGGCACGTCCGGTGGCATTCTTTACCTCGGTCTCCACATACTGTCCCATCAGACGGAAGAGCAGGTAAAAGATAGTCTGATAGTGCTTCTCCGTCTTGTTTTCCAAATCGTAGGGAATTTCAGCAAAAAAGGAACGGGTGCGCTCCAAGCAGTTCTCTATGTCACCGCGCATCAAATCCTTGATAAATTCGACAGCATAAAAGGTGTTTTCGCGTGGAAACCGTTGTACATAATTGGGTAAGAGGGCTTCGGTGAAGCCATAACGCACTTCGCTATTGGGATAAGCCAACGTGTATTGGCGGAAAATGGGGTCATAACTCTTGATGGTGAGATAGCCGCTCTGGTAAAGCACAGGAATGGGGTCGGAAATGGTGTCCGTGGGAGCATCAAACTGGACATCGGTAGCCGTCATTCCATCTAATTGGCGCACATCGAACTGAGCGGCCTTGAGCACATCTATCAGGAAAGTGGGAGTCCCCGTTGAGAACCAGAAATTCTTGTAATCCTTCTGGTTAAAGGCATTTATCAGGCTGAAAGGATTGTAGATATCCTCGCAATTCTTACTGAAATGATACCCATCATACCACTTTTTCAAGTGGGCGCAAGCCTCTTCGTATGTCTCCCCATTTTGGGCTGCTATCTGTTCTATGCCTCTGCGCATTTGGGTCAGCATCTCATGTTCGGTAATACCGCAAATGGCGCTGAATTCATCAGTTATACTGATATTTTGCAGATTATTAAGCTCGCTGAAGATGCTCAACTGGCTGAATTTGCTGATACCTGTCAGGAAGAGGAAACGCAGGTATTGTCCCGCTCCCTTCAACGGACTGAAGAAACGTCGCAATTCATTACGCAGCTGTTTCTGTAGGGTACTCTCTGAATTACTGTCGAGCAATGGTGCATCGTATTCGTCTATCAACACCACCACTTGCCGCCCCGTCTGTTCGTATGCACGGCGGATAACGCCCTCAAAACGTTCTGCCGGAGTGCCTTCTGGCTCATCCTTTCCATAAATCTTTTCCCAACGGTTCAGATTGATATTGAGCAATCCTGTCAAATCTTCCAGCCCCAGATACTTCGTCATGCTGAAATCAATGTGTAGCACGGGATAGACCGCCCACTCTGTCTCTAATTGCTCCATGGCCAAACCCGTAAACAGTTCCTTCTTGCCTTGGAAATAAGCTTCAAGAGTAGAGATAAGCAAACTCTTGCCAAAACGGCGCGGGCGGCTCAGAAAATATATGCTGTCCGAATGCACCAACTTGTGGATAAGGGCCGTCTTGTCCACATATAGGCAATCATTATTGCGTAATTGTTCAAAGTTCTGTATCCCTATCGGATAACGAATGTAATCAGCATTCATGGCTCAATGAATTCCGTTGGTTTGTAAAAACGGAACAAAGGTAACTGTTTTTTTTCAGTAAACCACTAAAATGAATGGAAATATCCATGTTTATTACTCCTCCGAAAAGTCCACCAACATCTGGCGATACGAGGCAAAGACTTTTGACTTGGAGACGAAGCCGAGGTATCTGCCGTCGGCATCATCTACGGGGAGATTCCAGGCACCGGTGTCGTCGAACTTGCGGATGACCACCTCCATGGAGTCGTTCACACTCAAGCGGCAGGGGGCCTCAATCATCAGTTTGTCAACGGTGAAACGGCGGTATAGCTCCTGACGGAACATGATGTGGCGTATGTCGTCCATCTGTACGATGCCCAACAGGCGTCCTCCGTTATCGACTACGGGGAAGAGGTTTCGTTTGGCGCGGGAAATGACCCCTACCAGTTTTCCTAACTCCATTTCAGGGCTGACGGTTTCGAAGTTCTTCTCCACCACACTCTCTACCTTCATCAGGGTGAGCACGGCCTTATCCTTGTCGTGGGTGAGTAACTCGCCCTTCTTGGCCAGACGGGTAGAGTAGATACTATGAGGCTCGAACACGACGATGGTCAGATAAGCCGATACGGAGGTAATCATCAGCGGAAGGAAAAGGTCGAATCCACCTGTCAGCTCCGCTATCAGGAATATGCCCATCAAGGGAGCGTGCATGACTCCCGACATCAAACCGGCCATACCAAGGAGGGCAAAGTTCTTTTCGGTCACTTCAATGCCTCCCAAAGTGAGCAAGTTGCTGATGCGTGCCCATACAAATCCGGTGATGCATCCGAGGAAAAGGCTGGGGGCAAAGATTCCTCCGCATCCGCCGCCACCATTGGTGGCACTGCTGGCGAACACCTTGAAGAGTACTATTAATATAAGGTATAGGAGCAATACGTTGCCGAAACCATAGAAAAGTGAATTGTTCATCAGTGTGTCCCACTCGGCAGGAGTCGTGCCGTTGAGCAACAATGTGATGGTGTTGTATCCTTCGCCGTACAGGGGTGGGAAAAGGAAGATGAGAATGCTCAGCATCAAGCCGCCTATCAGCAATTTTATGTAGGGCTGTTGGGCAAAGCGGCGAAACATATTTTCGCACCTGTTCATCATGCGGGTGAAGTAGAGTGACACCAATCCACAGAGGATGCCCAAGAGAATGACGTGGGGGATGCGCTCCATTTCGAAGGGTGAATCCATGTTGAATTCGAACATCGCTTCTGTGCCCGTAAAGATGTAAGACACGGTGGTAGCCGTGATGCACGACACCATCAGGGGAAGAAGGGACGACATGGTGAGGTCAATCATCAGCACCTCAATGGTGAATACCAATCCGGCAATGGGGGCTTTGAAAATGCCGGCAATGGCTCCAGCGGCACCACACCCCACGAGCAACATCAATTTCCGCCGTTCGATATGGAAGAATTGGCCTAAATTGGAGCCTATGGCCGATCCGGTCAACACGATAGGTGCCTCGGCTCCTACCGAACCTCCGAAGCCGATGGTCAGCGCACTGGCTACGACGGACGAATACATGTTGTGCCCTTTGATGCGTGCCTTCTTTTGCGAAATGGCGTAGAGGATTTTGGTCACACCATGGCTGATGTCGTCCCTCACCACATAGCGGATAAAGAGCATGGTGAGGAAGATACCCACAGCGGGATATATCAGGTAAAGCCAGTTGGCGCTCGTCGCATCGAAATGTTCGGTCAGGAAGTTCTGTATCAAGTGAATCATTCCCTTCAACAAAAGGGCGGCTGCTGCCGTACAGATACCTACCAAGAAACTGAGAATCAGGATGAACTGTCTCTCGCTGATATGCTCCTGACGCCATTGGAGGAAGCGTTGCATTACCGAAGGATTGTGGTGGCTGTTATGTTGCTTTTTCATTCCCTTATCACTTTCACTTGTCCGCCGACTCCTAACTTGATGATACTGGAGGCTTTGCCCGCCCCTTTCTCTTTCTGACGATAGCCAACGATGTAGTCCACCGCTTGTTTGATGTCGTCAGATATTTCTTCAAAATTCCTGGGCGACGGTTCGCCACTGATGTTGGCCGAGGTTGAGACGATAGCCTTGCGGAAGCGGAAACAGAGCTGGCGCGAAAACTCCTCGTCGGTCACACGGATGCCCACGCTTCCGTCGTCGGCAATCAGGTTTTCGGCCAAATTGCGTGCTCCGTCGTAGATGATGGTCAACGGCTTTGTGGTCAGCTCTACCAGGTCCCAGGCCATAGGGGGGACATCCTTCACGTAGAAATTGAGTTTGGCCGGAGAGTCGATGAGCACCAGCATGGCTTTACTGTCCACGCGTTGCTTTATTTCATATACCCGCTTTACGGCTTCGGGGTTGGTGGCATCGCATCCTATTCCCCAAATGGTGTCGGTGGGATAGAGTATCACACCACCTTTGTATAGCACATCCAGTGCCTGTCTGATATCTTCGTTCATAGTCTCTCTTTAATGTGCTAATCTGTAAATGTGCTAATGTGCCAATGACCATGCGGCACTATTTTATCACATTGTCACATTGTTACATTGGCATATTATCATATTTGCACATTAGCACATTAGCACATTAGCATATTAGCATATTAGCATATTAGCATATTGTCATATTGTCACATTACTCTACCGTCAACACAAATACCGGTCTTGCATCTACGGCTACACTCTGTTCTCCGTCACCCTGATAGGCACATTGTACGTAAATGTCCAATTGATGGCGGTTTTTCCACAATTCGGTGTCGTGGCTCGGTTCCCATGCTTCGACACTGAAATTGGTCAAATCCTTCATTTGCCATGGCTTGTTGCCCAAGTCGGTGGTGTAAGCCATTGATACACGGCTGCCACGCTCTACATCGCGATAGATATAGTAAGCCTCCTTGCGGCCTTCCACTTCGCGGATGGCCAATCGGGGACGGGCAATAGGAATACACTTGGTTCCTCCACCGCTGAGGCTGAAGGGGGTCTTGCGCTGGCTCACTTGCTCTTGTTTCCAGGTGTTTCCATCGTGCCATACCAGACGGTATTGGGGTACTTGGCTATTGGCGCTCCGCCAATAGATGGCTATGTAGGGACGGCCTTCGGCATCAGCCGTCATGCTTGTCTGGTTTATCAATTCGCTTCGTTGGGGAATCTGACAAGCAATCTCGGCATTGGCCATGGTGATAGGCAAACTGTAGGCCTCGCCGGTAGATTTCTGCCATGTGCGTCCTCCGTCGGTTGAACGGGCATAGCAAAGGTCGTGGTTGGTTGCCACGTCAGGTGTCTCGCGCCATACCCAGCTGACGTGTATTGTGCCCTTGGCATCCACATAAAGCTGCCAATAGGCATTGCGCTTGCGCTCGCCATCAATCAATACGTCTTGTACGCGGCTCCACTTCTGAGTGCTCACATCGTAACGGTTCATTACCAGATTGCCCCGGCCTGATCCTCCCGAACGGTAAGCGAAGAGCAGATTGCCCCCTTCCAAGTTGTAAAACTCGGGGTAGGTCACATCGCGTTCATCAACTCCCGTCATGGGTTGCAGGTCGCCCAACTGAAGCGAACCTGGTGCCACCGAACGGCAATAGCGCAACGGATTGTTGTGATGGTCGAAGGAAACGTGCAGGTATCCTTTTCCGTCCACTCCGATACTGATGACGTTGTGCGCATCCTGGCAATTTCCTTTGTATTGGGTACGCTCGACCGTCCAATTGTCTGTTCCGACGGGGCGTTTGCCCAATGTGAGGAAACCTTCGGCATCGTAGTAGGCAATGTATTGCGTGTCTCCGTGTGTGGTCAATGAATTGTTTCTGAATACGGTGGTGTTCACTGAATTACGGCTCCATCCGAATCCGACAGGACTCAACTTTTGTGCGTAAATCGTTTGGCTTGTCCAAGTGAGGAAAGCTGTCAATAAACAAAGTTTGGCTATTGTTCTTTTCATAACATGTCGTTATAAATGGTTAAGTTGCGGACAAAAGTACTAAAAATGTTGTATAGAACAAAGCATCAGCCCCTTATTTTGTCCGGCCATATACATTCTGATGAATGGTCTGGCAGATGAGTTCGTAATCGTGTTCAAAGGAAAGCACTGGAGTTACCATTAGATAGAGGGGTAACCATTCGTCGGACTCCCGATAAGGCGGTTGCAGATAATCGCATCTCCAAAGAGCGAGGCCGCAATGTTCATAGAAGTTGATGCGTCGGCGGCTTGCCTCGTCGGTGGGATGCTCCACTTCCAACACCACAGGCTTTGTGTGTGAGCCAAGAAATGTGCCTAATACATCTTTCCCATACCCTTTGCCGCGCAATGCTTCATCAATAGCCAGGTGCTCTATATATAAAAAGGTATCGAAATCCCAATAAGTGAGTACCCCTACAGGACTTTTATCGTCTGATACCAACAGACAATGAAACTGCTCTTCGTTGTCCGCATTCCACCGCTGCCTGTCATCATCGCGCCGCTCGTTCTCAGGAAATGCAGTGTGCAACAGTGCTTCCACAAATCCGTAGTGCTCATGCTCGCTCCCAATCTCTTGTAACTTCACCATATTCTTCATTCTTCACTCTTCACTCTTCATTCTTCACTCATCACTCTTCACTCTCAACTCCCTCACATCTTCCCCCATCGGACTTTGGAATACATGGAGACCGTACTGGGGTACTGAGGCCATCACATAATCAAACACATCGGCTTGCAACGTCTCGTATGCAACCCATTGTTTGTCGGCCGAGAAGAAATAGAGTTCCAATGGCATACCTTGTGGAGTGGGCTGCAGTTGGCGCACCATTACCATCAGGTCCTGATTCACGCGCGGATTCTCCTTCAAGTATTTCATCAACGCGCGGCGGAGCATGGTGATGTTGGTCAGTTCCTCTTGGCGGTCTTCGGGGAATATCAGACCTCGCTCTTCATATTTCTTCATCTCTTCGGGGGTGCAGAAGCGTACGCTCGTCATGTCGATGTTGATGGAGCGTTTGATGCGCCGGCCGCCACTCTCGAACATGCCCCGCCAGTTCTGGAATGAGTCACTCACCAGCGTGTATGGTGGTACGGTCACGGTCGTGTTGTCCCAGTTGCGCACCTTTACGGTCGTAAGGTTCACTTCGAACACCACACCGTCGGCACCGTATTTGGGCATCGTTATCCAGTCGCCCGGGCGCAGCATATCGTTGGCCGACAGTTGTACACCGGCCACCAGGCCCACGATGGTGTCTTTGAATACGAGCATCAGCACCGTAGCCGCAGCTCCCAGTCCGACAAACAGGTCAATGGGCGATTTCTCAAGCAGTATGCTGAATATCAGTATGAGCCCTACGCATACGGCCAGCACCTTTATCATCTGGAATACCCCCTTCAATGGGCGGTTCTTGGTCTTCTCCCGCTCGTTGCTCAAGGCATAGAGCGAGTTGGAGAAACTGAAGACCAACCTCAATGTGGTGGCAATGATGTATATTTCGCAAAGCTTTATCAGGAACGATTGCAGCAGCGGAGTGGTGGTGAACACGAATGGCATCAGCAGATTGGCCACAAAGGCAGGGATGATGTGACACATGTCGTCCAGCACACGGTCGCTCAGCAAATGGTCGTCCCAAGTGACGTTGGTCCGTTTGACTACAGCCTTGATGGAGGGGACAATCAATCGGCGGCATACAAGGTCGGCCAGCCATGCCAGCGCAATGACGAAGGCAATGCCTGCAATCTGTTCGGTCAGAGTGATGCTTCCTTGGTTCATCCCCATGCTGGAGAGCCATTGTGCGAAGCTTTCTTTTATTGAATCCATGTCTTTATGTGT
Organism: Bacteroidaceae bacterium; assembly: GCA_017521285.1. Taxonomy (GTDB): domain Bacteria; phylum Bacteroidota; class Bacteroidia; order Bacteroidales; family Bacteroidaceae; genus Phocaeicola_A. Next base: position 42,208 of record JAFXDG010000074.1, read on the forward strand.
TGTAATTGATGGCAAAATTAGAATAAAATATGCAAGTATGAAGAATGTTGGGGCAGGAATTTCGCAGATTCTTGTTTATTTCTTATCTTTGGGGCAAAAACAAGAGTGTAGAATATGAAGAAACTGGTAATTGTAGGCTGTGGCAAGTTGGGCAACATTGTTGTTGACGCTCTGCTGAAGGGCCTGTTGAGTGAGTATGCATTAGTGGGAGCCTGTTCGCGTACACGCGAGAAGGCCGAGGCATTGGCTGCCCGTGTGGATGGTTGCCAAGTGTGTGACAGTGTAGAAGAGTTATTGGCTTTGAAGCCCGACTTTGTCGTCGAGGCTGCTTCGCCGGCGGCCATGCGTCAGTTGGCTTTGCCCGCTTTGCGTCAGGGCACGTCCGTCGTCACCCTTTCTATCGGCGCCTTTGCTGATGATGCTTTCTATGCCGAAGTGATGCAGGCGGCCCGCGAGGGTGGGGCACATGTCTATGTGGTGTCCGGTGCTACGGGAGGTTTTGATGTCCTTCAGACGGCCACTTTGATGGGTGGAGCCACGGCATGCTTCTTCAACGAGAAAGGCCCCAATGCCTTGAAGGGAACCCCCGTGTACGATGAGGCTCTGCAAACCGAGCAACGCACTGTCTTTCAGGGTACGGCCACCGAAGCCATTGCCCAGTTCCCTACGAAAGTGAATGTTACGGTAGCCGCTTCGCGTGCATCTGTCGGCCCTCAGAATATGCAAGTGACCATGCAGTCCACTCCCGGTTTTGTGGGCGATACCCAACGGGTGGAAATCAAGAACGAACAGGTGCATGCCGTCATCGATGTATATAGTGCAACGGCTGAAATTGCCGGTTGGTCGGTAGTGAACACCCTGCGCAACATCGTTTCCCCCATTGTCTTCTGCTGAAAAGCTTAGGGGATTTAATAGTCATCTGTGATTATGATATAACAAGAGGTGCACGTCATTGGGATGTGTACCTTTTGTTTATTTTGTTGAACTTTGAACCCTTAAACTTTGAACCTTGAACTTGGAGCTATCTCATCACTCGTAGCTTGCCACTCTAATTGAACTTTAAATCTTGACTATGAAAGTCAGCGTATGGATTATGGAAGTCCATGCTTGGGTTATGGAAGTGCAGCGATAGCACTGCTGCAGGCATTTTCGGATATTCCCCTTTGTCGGACAGGTAAAAAAAACAAGCTCCGCAGATTGCATAGAACCTGCGGAGCTTTGATATTTATGTGTCGCTAATTACACGCGGATTACTCAGCTTCAGCAACTACCTCGAAAGGAACTTCAACAGAAACTTCCTTGTGGAGTTTAACGGTAGCCTTGTAAGAACCAACTTCCTTCACTGCGCCTACAACGATAATCTTGCGATCGATGTTGTGACCCAACTTCTGGAGTTCTTCTGCAATCTGGATGCTACCTACAGAACCGAAGATGGTGCCTGTTGCGCTAACCTTAGTGGCGATGGTCAATGAAACCTCTGCCAACTGGGCTGCCAAAGCCTCGGCATCAGCCTTGATCTTGGCCAACTTGTGAGCGCGCTGCTTCAAATCCTCAGCCAACATCTTCTTGGCAGCGGGTGAAGCGATAACGGCTTTACCGGTAGGAATAAGATAGTTACGGCCGTAGCCAGACTTTACGGTTACGATATCGTTCTTGTAACCCAAACCTTGAACGTCTTCTTTCAAAATGATTTCCATACAAATTCCTCCTTCTTTATTATTTCATCATGTCAGTTACGAATGGGAGCAAAGCCAAGTGACGAGCACGCTTAACGGCCTGAGCCACACGACGCTGATACTTCAATGAAGTACCGGTGATACGACGGGGCAAAATCTTACCCTGCTCGTTCAAGAACTTCTTCAAGAATTCGGGATCCTTGTAATCAATATACTTGATACCGCTCTTTTTGAAACGGCAGTATTTCTTCTTCTTAACATCTACGGTCGGCGGAGTTAAATATCTGATTTCTGATTGCTGTGCCATGATTATGCCTCCTTATTAGTTGATTTAACACTTCTTCTCTTAGCTGCGTACTCAGCTGCATACTTGTCAAGTTTGGTAGTCAGGTAGCGGATTACACGCTCGTCACGACGATAGTTCAATTCCAACTTGGCGATGGCAGTAGGCTCAGCCTTAAACTCGATCAACTGATAAAAACCAGTAGATTTCTTCTCGATGGGGTATGCCAATTTCTTCAAGCCCCAGTTCTCTTCATTGATAATCTCTGCGCCTTCAGCTGCGAGAATACCTTTGAATTTCTCTACCGCTTCCTTCATCTGAACATCAGACAAAACGGGAGTCAAAATGAAAACGGTTTCGTATTGATTCATACTACTTGTTAATTAATAAATAATGTATTAAATTGAAAATCGGCCGCAAAGGTACGCTTTTATTTTGGATGGAGGAAGCTTTCTGCCTGTTTTTTTGAGTTTTATTCGTTTTTTTTGCTTCTTGGGGATGTTTTTTTCGCTGAATTGTTGCTGTTAAACGATAAATTTGTACCTTTGTCCGTTGTTTAGACAATTGTTTCAATCATGGCAGAACCTTTTAATTTTGATATCAGTCTCATCTTTGCCATACTCAATGGAAAAGTGTCGGCGGCCATCAATCGCAGGCTTGTCCGTAACTTCCGTGAAAATGGTATGGACATTACTCCCGAGCAATGGACTGTGCTGCTCTTCCTGTGGGAGAAGGATGGGGTTTCGCAACAGGAACTGTGCAATGCAACCTATAAGGACAAGCCCAGCATGACCCGCTTGATAGACAATATGGAGCGGCAGAGTCTGGTGGTGCGTATTGCCAGCAAGAGTGACCGGCGTACCAATTTGATATACCTGACCCGCCAAGGACGGGAGCTGGAAGACCGTGCCCGCACCGTGGCCAACCGCACACTGAAAGAGGCGTTGGCAGGACTGACAATTGAGGAACTCCGTATCAGCCAAGAGGTGTTGAGGAAGGTGTTTTCCAATGCAAAAAGTGAAATATAAGGCCGAAAAACAAGAGAAAAACGGTAAATTAAAACTTTTTTCACTGAAATATTTCGTCCATTAGAGAATTATGCTTTCCTTTGTAGCAAGAAAATAAACTAAATAAATAAAACTAAGATCATAATGAATACATTTTTGAAAAATTTGGGCCTGATACTGGTGGCTATTGGCGCAATCATCCTGATTGTTTGCTTCTTCACCGGTAATGTGAACGAAAATGGCTATCTGATTGCTGGTGCAGCTTCTATCATTGTAGGAATCATTGCTTATATTGTCATCAACAAGCGTATTGCTTGATTGGATAGAACTGTAGCGTAGAGAAAAAGACAAGAGGCTGTGTCAAAAGTACAGAGCCTCTTATTTTTTTATCTGTGTGTGTAACAGACAAAGGCTGTAGAATAAAAGAGGTATGATAGAAAAACAGATAACTCCGTCCCTTGCTGATGATGGGCAAATCCGTTCTCTCTATGAGACGGCTTTCCCGGCAGAAGAACAAATCCCGTACGAAGACTTGAAGCGCCTGATGGTGGAAATGCCGCTTGACTTTACCGCTTATTATGAGGGTGAGGAATTTTTGGGCTTTACCATCGTGTATCCTCGGAAAGCGTTCAATTGGTTTTGGTACTTTGCTGTGCGTGAGGAGTTTCGCGGGCAGGGGCGTGGACAGCAAATTCTCACCCGACTACTCGAACGCTATCGGGAGAAAATGAATATTCTGGATATGGAGTCGCCAACTCAGGTGTGTGACAATATGGAGCAACGTCGTCGGCGTCATGCCTTTTATTTGCGCAATGGTTTCTGTGATACGGGAGTGGGCAAGTCCTTCGATGGAGTGGATATGACTATCCTGAAGCAGGGTGAGGGTGCTTTTACATTGCATGACTATGAAACGGTGCTCGGTGAATTGCGTTCATTCTGGAGTGCTATGCCTGAGGAAGAACAAAAACCTTATTTGACAGAACGACCATCATGAAACTGGTGTGGATAGACCTGAATTGTTCGTATGCCCATAGTTCGTTGGCACTTCCGGCTCTTCATGCTCAAGTGATGGGGCGTCCGGATGTGGAGTGGCAGGTGGTGCGCACGACGAACAACGAGGCTGTAGGGACTACAGTGGATGCCGTGTATGCTTGCCGGCCGGATGTGGTGGCTGCTACGGCATGGCTTTTCACACACGAGCAGTTGTTGCACATTATAGGAAGGGTGAAAGCCTTGATGCCCGGTGTGAAAGTCATCTTGGGAGGACCCGAGTTTTTGGGTGACAATGAAGGATATTTGTGTCATCATCCCGAGGTCGATATAGTGTTTCGTGGCGAGGGGGAAGAGAGCTTTGCCCGCTGGATAAACGTGTGGAACCGTCCTGAAGAGTGGGCTGCCATTCCGGGATTGTGCTATATGTGGGAGGATGAGTATCACGATGGTGGGCTTGCCCGTGTGATGAACTTCGACAGTCTGCTTCCTCCCGAAGAAAGCCCTTTGTTCATGTGGGATAAGCCATTTGTCCAAATGGAGACCACGCGTGGATGTTTCAACACTTGCGCTTTTTGTGTCAGTGGAATGGGTGACCCTATCCGTCCGCTTCCTTTGAACGCAATTCGTCAGCGCCTTTGCCGTATCCGTGAACGGGGTATCCGCGATGTGCGCATCCTTGACCGTACATTCAACCATCGCCCCCTTCAAGCTGTAGTGCTGTTAGAACTGTTTGCTGAGTTTCATCCTCATTTGCGTTTTCATTTGGAAATTCATCCGGCTCTGCTTCCGCAATCGGTACGTGAGGTATTGGTATCTCTTCCCGATGGGTTGCTCCATTTGGAGGCAGGGATTCAGAGTCTGCGTCAGGAGGTGTTGGACATGAGTCGTCGCAAAGGACGGTTGGAACAGGCGTTGGATGGCCTTCGTTTTCTTTGTTCGTTGCCAAATCTGGTGACTCATGCCGACTTGATAGCCGGTCTTCCATGCTATGGCCTGTCGCAAATTTATGAAGATATCCGTACGCTGGCTGCTTTTCAGGCTGGCGAAATTCAATTGGAATTGCTGAAATTGTTGCCAGGTACGGCGATGCGGCGCGATGCAGCAGAGTTAGGAATCAAGTATTCGCCGCTTCCTCCTTATGAAGTGTTGGAGACTGAAGCTATCAGCAGTGCCCAATTGCAGGAAGTCCGTCGCCTTTCGCGTTTGCTTGATGCTTATTATAATACCTCTGCATGGCAATCGTTGACCCGTCGCTTGATTGTAGAGGAAGACTGGTTCTTGCATCGCTTCCTTGATTTCCTGACGGAAAACAACTATATTGACCAACCGATGAGTCTGGAGCGGAGAGGAGAATTGCTGTATATCTTTTGTTGCGGACATTACCCGATGTTTGTTGTTGAAGCAACTGTGGCGTGGATAGAAGCCGGCATGTCTTTGCGCAAACGGCCGGCTGAACGTGTGCAACGCGGGCATCTGCAACCTCCAGCTGACTGGCAAGTGGTGTATGGGGCTTATGACGAATCACTCCGCCTTTGCTATCTTCCTACCGGTGTCGGTGGGGAAGGGTATTGGTTCGGCTACGACAGTACTTCCCAGCGCCCGGCTCCGATATTTAAGGCTGTGTCTAAAATGAATGATGACACCCTTTCCTGTATTGGGATATAATAAAGAGGATTCTCCGATTGGTCTTGAATGTCGTTGGGAGAAATTATTTTTCATCTTTCAAGGGATTCCATCCCTGTGCTTTCAACTCAAACTCTTGTCCGTCACGGGTAATGAGTGCGCAACCAAGTTCCTCTTTAGTGATGTGTCCGATGAGTTTGACTCCTTCCATCTTGGAAATCTTCTCGTGATCGGCAATGGGAATGGTAAACAACAGTTCGTAATCTTCGCCTCCATTAAGGGCGCAGGTGGTGACGTTCATATTCAACTCTTCAGCCATGACTGCTGTCTGGTAGTCGATGGGCAGATGTTCTTCGTAGATGCGGCATCCCACTTTGCTTTGAGTGCAGATGTGCATCAGTTCACTGGAAAGTCCGTCGCTGATATCCATCATGGCAGTAGGTTTTACGCCTGCTTCGGCTAATTTCCGGATAATGTCCCGTCGGGCTTCGGGTTTCAATTGGCGCTCTAACAGATATTCCTTTCCTGCAAAGTCGGGTTGAATCTCTTTCTCCCCCTTGAATACTGCCTTTTCACGCTCAAGCAATTGTAGTCCCATATAGGCTGCACCGAGGTCTCCAGTTACACAGATGAGGTTCGTCTCCTTGGCTCCGTTGCGATAGACGATATCTTCCTTACGGGCTTCTCCGATACAGGTGATGCTGATGGCCAATCTGGTCAGGCTGGAAGTGGTGTCGCCTCCTACGATATCTACTCCATGTTGTTCGCATGCCAAGCGTATGCCGGCATAGAGGTCTTCGATGTCCTCTATGCAGAAGCGTTTGCTCAGTGCTAATGAGACGGTTAGTTGGCGCGGTGTGCCATTCATGGCATAGATGTCGCTCAGATTTACCATGGCGGCTTTGTAGCCTAAATGCTTTAGAGGGACGTAAGTGAGGTCGAAATGGACACCTTCCATCAGCATGTCGGTGGTAACTAATACTTTGTGATCAGCAGGGTAGGAGAGTACGGCGCAATCATCGCCTACACCATAGCAGGTGGATTCGTTTACCAATTTGATGTCGTCGGTCAGTCGTCGGATGAGCCCAAACTCGCCGAGAGTGGCTATTTCTGTTCTTTGTTGTTCGTTCATTGTTTCGTTGTTTGTTTTTTCACTCTTCACTCTTCACTTTCTTACTGTATCATCTCTCTCATGATGGCTGTCATGCGTGGTTGGGCGGCATCAGCAGCCCGTTGCACGTCTTCATGGCTTACTTCTACGATTTTACCTTCAACACCCAAGTCGGTGATGACGGAAATGCCAAACACGCGGATGCCACAATGATTGGCTACGATGACTTCAGGTACGGTGGACATACCTACAGCATCGGCTCCCCAGCGGGCAAACATGCGGTATTCGGCTGGGGTTTCATAAGTGGGACCTTGGGTGCCCAAGTAGATTCCTTCGCGTATGGTGATGCCTTTTTGTGCTGCTATTTCCTTGGCGCGTGCAATGAGGGTGTGGTCATACGCTTCACTCATGTCGGGGAAGCGGGGACCGTAGCTGATGTTCTTGCCGCGTAAAGGGTGTTCGGGAAAGAAATTGATGTGGTCGGTGATAATCATCAGGTCGCCAATTTCAAAGGATGGATTAGTGCCTCCGGCTGCGTTGGAGACGAAAAGTTTCTTTATCCCTAATTCGCGCATGACCCTGATGGGGTAAGTGACCTCTTTCATGCCATATCCTTCGTAGTAATGGAAACGGCCTTGCATGGTCATGATATCCTTGTCGCCTAACTTCCCGAATATCAGTCGGCCGGTGTGACCTTCGACGGTCGATACGGGGAAGTGTGGGATTTCCTTATAATCAATTTCGTATGTGTCGGTCAGTTCATCAACCAGTTTGCCTAATCCGCTACCTAAGATGACGGCTGTTTCAGGAGCGGTTTGCATCTTTGTCTTGATGAAGGATGCTGTTTCTTGAATTTGCTCTAACATAGCCTATGATTTTTTCATTGAATGATTCTTGTTGTCCTTGCAGAAACTCAATCTCTACGGGCAGGATGTAGATGGAGGCCTTCAGTGTCTCATCCAGTTGGGAGTGGTTGATAAGGCGGGTGGCATCCTTTTCGGTGGTGATAATGAGTTTTTTGCCTTCTCCCATTTGCTCAAAGCGTTGTTTGATTGTTGCCAAATCCTTGGCGGTGAAGGCATGGTGGTCGGGAAAAGTGACCGTTTCAATATGTGGTGTGTATTGCTCCAAATCATGCAGCAATTGTTGGGGTGATGCGATTCCTGTCAACAACAATACTTTCTCGTCTTTTCCCAACGAATTGAGCGTGCGGGTGTCTGAATCATCAGAAGGGTGGCCGAGCGGAGTCAATTTACCGTATGTAAGTGTAGAAAAGTACAACTTTTGATAAGGAAAAAGGTCTATCTGTTTGCTGATGATGCGGTAGTCCATCGGTTTGATGTCGCGTGGACATTTGGTGATGATGACAATGTTGGCGCGGTTTTTCCCTCGCTCGGACTCGCGTAGGCGTCCGGCGGGAAGTAGGGCATCTTCGCCTATCATGCGATGATAATCGACAAGCAGGATATTGATGCCCGGTTTGACATAGCGGTGTTGATAGGCATCATCCAGAAGTACCACTTCTACTTCGGGAATAATATTGGGGGCACAAAGTTGCTCGATTCCGTTTCGTCGGTCGGCATCTACGGCCACATGTACATGGGGGTACTTCTGCTTCATCTGGTAAGGCTCGTCTCCAATTTTTGACATGGGAGTATCGGGGGTTGCCAACACGAATCCTTTGGATTGTCGTTTGTACCCTCGGCTGAGTACGGCTACTTGAAAGTCTTTTTGAAGCAACTTTATCAGATACTCTGTGTGGGGGGTCTTGCCTGTGCCGCCTACGGTGATATTGCCGATGCTGATAACAGGCACATTGTAGCTGCGTGATGGAAGCATTTCCCAGTCAAACAACTGGTTGCGTAGGTTTACCCCCATTCCGTAGAGAAACGAAAGGGGGTAAAGCCATTTGTTGATTTTGATAAAGTCGCCTTCCATTTTTTGTCATTAAGGTGGGTCCTATAAATTCGCTTTAACGGCAAGTACTCACCATTGTTAATAATCTGTGGGAATTTATTGCATCCACCTTAAATGTTTGGGTAGTATCCCATGTGAGCCTGTATGAGGTTGGCATGTTGCAGACGGTTTATGATATTCAGGTAATCATAATAGTTGCCGGCTGCTTTTTTCAGTTGGGTACTGATGTATTCGTCTTTGCCCTTTTGCATCAGTTGGGTGAAGGGATCGACTTTTTCGGGATAGGATGAAAGGACGTATTCTTCCAGATTGGCTTTCTCTGAGGCTGCTTTTATAGCTTCGTTGATGCCTCCTAACTCATCTACCAGTCCCAGTTCTTTAGCCATGGCACCTGTCCATACTCGGCCTTCTGCCACTTTTCGGATGGATTCTTCGCTCATGCCTCGTCCGTCGGCACATCGTTTTACGAACAGGGCGTATCCGCGTTCAACATTTTTTTGCATGGCGTTCTTTTCAATCTCGGTCAATGCTCTGGTGGGGAAGCCCATGTCACTATGTTGATTGGTTTTTACGACATCGAGGTCTAAGCCTAAATTGTCAGAAAGCATCTCTTTTATGTTGGGTAATAAACCGAAGATTCCGATGGAGCCTGTCAATGTGGATGCTTCTGCAAAAATGCTGTCGGCAGCACACGAAATGTAGTATCCGCCAGAAGCGGCATAGTTACCCATTGATACGATGACGGGTTTCTTTGCTTTCAGTTTTACGACTTCATGCCAAATCTGCTCTGAGGCAAAGGCACTTCCTCCTGGGGAGTTTACGCGCAACACTACGGCTTTAACGTTGTCATCCTCGCGCAGACGGCTGAGGGCTTTGATAGTTTTGCTTCCGTCAATGCCTTCGGACGAACCTGATGCCATAGCCATGGCGTTGTCTGTGATTTCACCTACGGCATAATATACGGCAATAGTGTTCTTGGTTTTAGGAGTTTGGGCCTGTTTGATGTTTGCCATTTCGCTGATGCCCAATGATTTCAACTTTTTGTCTTCCTCAATTCCAACCAATTGCTTCAGGTAGGGGCTTACTCCTTCCTTATGAGCCAAAGTATCCGCTAATCCAGCTCCGATGAAACTTTCGGCTGCTTCCATGGAAAGCATTTGGTCGGCGTATTCATTCAGTTGGGCGGTGTTCAAGTTGCGCGAGGTGGCCACGTCTTCCGTGATGCGCGCCCAGATGGAGCTCAGGTAAGCGCCTGTTTGCTCACGGTTAGCTTCGCTCATTTGAGTGTCAATGAATGGCTCGACGGCAGATTTGTAGGTTCCCACCTTGAATATCTGTACATCTATTCCCACTTTGTCCAACAATCTTTTGAAGAAGATGGGGCTTTCACTCAATCCCACCCATTCGATGATACCTTGCGGGTTCAGTATCACTTTGTCGGCCACACTACATAGGTAATACTCCTTTTGCGTGTAGTTGTCTCCGTATGCTACGATAAATTTACCGCTATCCTTGAAGTCGAGCAAAGCTCGGCGGATTTCTTCGAGAGTGGCGATAGGGAAATCAATATAGTATCCGGCTTCTATATAAATGCCGCGGATGTTTTCATGCTCTTTGGCTTTTTTGATAGCAGCCAAGATGTCATTCAGGCCTATACTTGCATACTCTTCTCCCATCAGCATGGCCAATGGATCTTCAGTTGCTCGCTCTTCTATGGTTTTGTTCAATTTTAGAGTCAAAATCGTGTTGGGTTGAACTTGTACAGACGGTTCAGATGATGCTGCTATAATTCCAACTAAGAAAAAGAAACCTACAAAAAGTAAGCATCCGGTTAATGCAAGTCCTGCAACGGTGGCAAGCGTGAATTTAATAAAATCTTTCATCGCGATATAAATGTATTATTATATTATGTATATTGCCGCAAAGGTAGTCATATTTTTCGGTTTTTTGCCGCATTTGATGGATAAAAGTCAAACAAATGCTAAAAGAACTTTAGAATTTGCCATATCGCGTATCCTGTTTCTCTTTTGTTTTCTTCTCTTCCCCTCTCTTTTTTTCTCCTATTACCTGGTCCTTTTTCCTCCCCCGTCCGGAAAAACATTTTCCCCAACCGGTTAAAAATTCTATCTCCGCGCTTCCCGTCGCGGATTCCCATCCCTCCCATTAACCCCACCAACCCCATCTCTCCCC
>JAFXDG010000075.1 GCA_017521285.1 Bacteroidaceae bacterium
CACTGCTGATTACATGATTAGCACTGCTGATTATGTGATTAGTACTGCTGATTAAACTTTTGACTAAAGGCAAAACGAAAAAAGAGCAAGGCAAACCAACTTTTCCCTTAGGCAAAACCAAAAAGAGAGTGAAGCAATAGACAAAAGAATTTAAAACATAAGATTATTTGAAAAAAACTCTCCGCCTCAGAGAACTGTCGCGCCCCTATAGGGGAAAATGAAATGCCCAAGTAGGAAATGCACGTTTCCGAGGTAAAACCTTAAGGATATTGTAGAATTAGTAATAAGAATGACTTTAAAGGCAAAATCCCTTGAATCCTTCCCCTTTGGGGGAGTCTGAGGGTACTTCTGAAAATTATGATACGACACTATTTGAGTCTGGCATGGCAGCAACTGGAAAAGTACCGCCTGCAATCCGTGGTCAGCATCGTCAGTCTGGGTATCGGCTTCGCCTGCTTCGCGCTGGCGGCTATGTGGATAAAGTATGAAACAACGTATGATGCGTTCCATCGGGATGCGGAAAGGATTCATTTCCTCATACGCGATGCGAGTGATGTTGGTGAAAAAGGTGAAGTCCTGTGGGATACTTACAAAGTGTTTTGCGACACAATCTACAAATATTGTCCGGAAATTGTAGAGCATACACAGTTCGTTGTTGCGAGTGCCGGTTCAGAGAATAAGCTGATTGCCATTGACAGCAATTTCCTTGACTTTTTTGACATTCGCATTTTGCAAGGTAGCAATGCCTTTCTGCGTCGCGACGGTGGATATGCCATTACTCAAGAGAAAGCCCGCGAAATCTGGGGCGACGAAAATCCTGTAGGCAAGGAGTTGGAGCTGTCGCAATCGGTAAGCCTTCCCATCGTGGCTGTGGTCGAGGGGATTGGCGGACACACCAATATCCCCTTTGACTTGCTTTGTGCCATTACGCCGGACGCGGCATTACCTCTCAAGTATGCTGTCCGCTTTGCTCCCACAGCCCGGTTGGAAAGCATCAATATGCGCATCGACACCCTTTACATTTCTTACTCTTCTACCATCAAGGTAGGGAACAATCAGGTTGTCACATCCTCCTTGTCTGCTGAAGGCGGTTTCGAATTTATTCCGGCCACGGAGTTCAGACATCGTTTCTTCGACAAGCAGATGGCTGTTCAAATCAACCACATCTATCTGTTTGCTTTGGCAGGCGGATTACTCATCTTGTGCGGCCTGTTGAACTACCTGACCATGTTTCTCAACCGCCTGTTCATCCGTCAGCGCGAGATCGCTTTGCGCACGGTGTTCGGTGCTACTGGCCGTGATTTGACGATGCAGTTTCTTGTCGAATATGGCTTGGTGTTGCTCATCGCCTTTGGTTTGGGCCTCTTTTTGATGGAGGGGGTTCTTCCTTCGTTCCGCCATTTGGCCGAACTGCCTGAGGGCACGGGCTTTATCTATCGCGAGGGCCTTGTCTGCTTGTTGGTGGTGATGGCTGTTTCATTGCTCATCTCGTCGCCCGTCATCCGTTTCTTCCGTCGTCAGGCGTTGCAGGATTCTATCCAGAACAGGGTAGGGTTGTTCAGCTACAGCAATTTCCGCAAGTTGAGCATTTGCCTGCAAATCAGCATTAGCCTCCTGTTCTTCTTCTGTACTGTGGTGATGATGAAACAGATTGATACCCTGCGTCACACCGACATCGGCTTCGAGCGGAAGGATATGGGAATTATAGAAGTCGATCTGGCAGAAAGTATATCCGGATCTTTAAGAGATTGGATTGATCGGAATTCTGAAATGGTGGAAGAGGCATACGCCTACCTGAAGCAACAGCCCGATGTGACAGAAGTGGTACGGAACATTCCCATCTCCCCTGCCTCTCATCTTCATTCAGTGTATGAGATCGGCAAGTATGACTTGAGGCATGAACAACGGATGAGGGAATTTGGCAAAGAGAAAGATGCCAGCCAGCATCGCATACTCAGAAACCCCGACCTGGTGAAAGAGGTCTCTTCCTTCATGGTCATCAAGGATTTCGATGGCAGTTTGTCACGTTTCTACAATTTCCAGTTGTTAGAAGGGCGCTTTATCGAAGAGGGTGACGATGAAAAGGCTATTCTGCTCAACGAGTCAGCAGTCCGCCAGTTTCATTGGGATTCGCCCATCGGAAAAGAAATCTATATAGGAGGCTGGTCTTACCATGTAGTCGGTGTTATCAAAGATTTCTTGAACTACGGCCCCACGACACCGGCCAAACCATTCCTTATATTAAAGGTAAAAGACGAATCTATCTTTAATTGTAAGCTTATCTTCAAATACCGCCCCGGCACATGGGAGGCTTGCAAAGAAAGACTCAGCGAGCATTTCAAGCAGAATCCGAGCATCCGTGTCGAGTTCCAGAACGTGGAAGAGGAATATGAAAAACTGCTGGAATCGGAGAAGAATCTGCAGATGTTGCTCTTCGTCACAGCCGGTACTTGTATCCTCATCGCCCTCTTCGGCGTGTGGTCAATGATAATGCTCACCTGCGAGCAACGTAGGAAAGAGATTGCCGTGCGCAAGGTGTTCGGGGCTACGGTGAAGGACATTCTGGACATGTTCATTGTCGAATACATGAGCCTGCAAGCCGTGGCCGCCCTTGTGGCCTTCCCCATCGGCTATGCCTGCATGAAGCCGTGGCTGGAGCAATATGTGGTGCAGACCGAAATCTCGTGGTGGATTTACGTCGGCATCTTCCTCCTGGTGGCCCTACTCGTCGCCCTCTGCATCGGTTGGCGCGTGTGGAAGACAGCAACGGCCCATCCGGCAGATGAGATTTGCAAGGGGTAAGGGGAGCCCCACCCTAAGAGGGGTGTCATAATTTACTTTTTAGACGCAGATAACGCGGATGACGCGGATTTTTCTTGATTATTATACCCGACAGGTTATAATTTATCTGCGTTATCCGCGTCATCCGCGTCTAAAGAATAAAAAGAAGGCATTTTGACACACCCCCGACTGGAATAGCCCAAGCAATAAAATCGTAAATAAATAGAAAATCGAAAATAACAAAAGAGTAAATAACAAATTCCTTCCCCTTTGGGGGAGCTTGAGGGACTTCTGAAAATTATGATACGGCATTATTTGAGTCTGGCATGGCAGCAACTGGAAAAGTACCGCCTGCAATCATTGGTCAGCATCGTCAGCCTGGCCATCGGCTTTGCCTGCTTCGCGCTGGCAAGCATGTGGATAAAGTATGAAACGACGTATGATGCGTTCCATCGGGATGCGGAGAATATCTATGTGGTAACACAAAATAAAGGATATGTGCTGCATACGAATTCCAAGAGTATAAATATTCGTGCATTGCAGGAGGTACCAGAGTTGGAAAGTTTGACGTATGTGACCAACAACTATATTGATTCTATCAACGGGAAACGGGTTGGTTGTGTGCAGTGGCTGATGAACGACACGAACTTAGTAAACCTGTTCGGATTGGAAATTATGGAAGGTACCACCTCGTTTGTACATAATGAGCACGAAATAGCGATCAGCGACCGGTTGGCCAAACGTCTGTGGAAGGATGAATCGCCCATTGGGAAACCCTTGATAGGAAAGCATACCTTAAGGGGGAGTAATGGGGTCTTGAAATATGAACAGACACTTACAGTATCAGCCGTGTTCCGTTCTTGGGGTGAGCATAGTAATTTTAATTTTGACATGTTGAGTCGCAGACCCGCAGACTTCCTGGAAGAATTTGGCCGAAGCGAGCATATCATGGCGCATGTCTCTCCCAAAGTTGACATCAAGAAACTGAATGCCAAACTCGATTCGGTAAGGTTTTTCACTAATAAACATTTCAAAGACATGTCATTGGAGGAATATTTGGGTACTGTTCCTTCTCGCTTGAAACCTAAAATCGTGCCGTTGACTGAACTGTATCATTCCAATGCGGCATATGAGAACAGTACCAAATTCAAGTTCAACCATATCTACCTCTTCTCCATCGCGTGCGGATTGCTCATCTTGTGTGCTCTGTTGAACTACCTGACGATGTTCATCAACCGCCTATTTATCCGCAAGCGCGAGATAGCCTTGCGCACGGTGTTCGGAGCATCGGGCAGGGATTTGATGGTGCAATTCCTTACCGAATACGGTTTGTTGTTGGTGCTTGCCCTGCTCCTTGGCTTGTTCATAACATTCGGTTTGATGGACGATTTCCTTACTTTGGCTGATCTGCAATTGGGACGACGTGCACAAAGTATGCTCTTTATAAGCATTAGTAGTGGTATTCTGCCAGAACTCAAAACTTTCTTTGCACGTGAGGTACTGCTGTACACCGTGCTGGTATTCGTGGTTTCCATACTCATCTCCATTCCTTTCATCTGGTACTTCCGTCGCCAGTCGTTACAAAGCAGTATTACGGGAGTGGGCGGACTTGCCAAATATAACATCTTCAGATATTTCAGCACGGGCATACAGATAGGAATCAGCATTCTTTGCATTTTCTGCACTGTGGTTCTATTGAAGCAGTTGCATGCATTGCGCCATGGCGATATTGGTTTTGAAATTGAGAACCGAATGTATTATCGCATGAGTCGTGACGACAGGCACATGGAAGAAGGTATCATCCAATTCCTCCGTTCGTGTCCCGAAGTGGATACCTTAATTGTATATAGTTCCACGATTTATCCTGCACCCGCAACTTCAAGCATAGTATTGAGAAAGAACAAATTCCCAGATTTGGCAGAGGAAATGAAGGTGCCATATGCTGCCGTATCAGAAGAAATTGTTGATTTCTATGGATTGAAACTGTTGCAAGGCAGATGGCCTCACGAAAATGAATACGATGCCATTGTGGTCAACGAGGCATTTGTCCATCAATCAGGTTGGAAGAATCCATTGGAGAAATCGATTCATCACGAGAAGATTGTGGGAGTGGTCAAAGACTTCCACAATGTATCCCCTTTGATAAAGTCTGAACCCTATATCTTGAGATATTACAAATACAGACCAATTCCATCTCTTGCACCTGATATTCTTTTCCGTTATAAGCCAGGCATGAAGGAGGCTTTGATGACCAAGGTAGAGGCATTCTTCAAGGAGAAGGAGTTGAAATACGAAGACGATCAATGGAATGATTTGATGGAGATGTATAACTATATGCTGAAGTCCGAGGACAACCTCCGCCTCCTCCTCTCCATCACTTCAGGCATCTGCATCCTCATCGCCCTCTTCGGTGTGTGGTCGATGATAATGCTCACCTGTGAGCAACGGCGCAAGGAGATTGCCGTACGTAAAGTATTCGGCGCTACGACTAAAGACATCTTGGACATGTTCATCGTTGAATACATGGCGCTGCAAGGGGTGGCCGCCCTTGTGGCCTTTCCCATCGGCTATGCCTGCATGAAGCCGTGGCTGGAGCAATATGTGGTGCAGACCTCTATCCCGTGGTGGATTTACGTCGGCATCTTCCTCATGGTGGCGCTGCTCGTCGCCCTCTGCGTCGGTTGGCGCGTGTGGAAGACAGCAACC
>JAFXDG010000076.1 GCA_017521285.1 Bacteroidaceae bacterium
CGGGGAAAGGGAACACACGTTAGAATGGATGTCTTCTATATGGGCATTGTCGTATGTATTTCTCTCCATGCCACGAAAAACCTCCACCACACTGTGTATGGCCGTTATTTGATGCTGAGGGTTTTCTAACTTGAATTTCATTTAAATTTCTTCCAGTAATTTATAAACTCCCAATAATAAATCTTTTTCAGAGTGTATCTGATTCAGATTACAAAGATAATGCAAATAATCAATACTACATCATAAAGAATACAAAATCTTGCATTTTTCACAAAGCAGATTTCTTCATTAGTCGACTAATGAGGAAAATTAGAACCGTATAGGAAACTCCCCCGCCCTTCATCCTGACTCACCTCATACACCTTACTTCCCAACCACATCTAACCTACCTGCCCTACCCCCTCGATACAGACTCTCCAAACAGACTCACTTGATGCGAGTCGGAAAACTCACAATGAGTGAATCGGGGAACTCACTTGGGGTGAGCCGGGCGACTCACAAAAGTGAATCTTTGTAAAAAGCTTGCTTTCGGGGAGTAAATGTAGTATCTTTGTGGAGACTAATACATAATTGAGATGGCTATACACTATGAATTTTACAGAAACCCAGACCCAAAGGGAACGGGTGAAAGGCGCTATCATGCGCGGGTGGTGAACTACGGACAAGTGAGCACAGAGCATCTTGTACGGGAAATGATGAAAGGGAGCAGTGTGTCGAAAGGCGAAATACAGGGCATGCTGATGACACTGGCAGACAAGCTGAAAGAGTATCTGGGCGAAGGAAGAAGGGTGACAATTGACGGCATCGGTACGTTTCAGGTGAACCTCCGATGCAAAGAGGATGTGACAGACCCAGACAAAGCACAGGCTAGAGATATTGAGTTCAAGTCCATTTCATTCCGTGCGGACAAGGGATTGCGCAAGGAGATGAAGCAGAAGCAGATTCTACGTTCCTGTTTCAAGCCGCACTCGATGCCGATGACAGACGAGGAGATGAAGGCCAAACTGGAGGAATATTTTGCCAAGGAGGAGGTAATCACACGGAAGGGACTGCAAATCTACTGCAACCTGACAAAGTCAACGGCAACGCGCACCCTCAAACGCTTGGCCGAACAGGGGATTCTCCGCAATGTCTCTACAGACAGGAATCCGGTGTATATGCTGAATAAGTGAAGAGTGAAGAATGAAGAATCCTATAGTCTGTACATTATGATTCTTCACTCTTCGTTCTTCACTTTTTTACAGTTCCAACACCAGCGACTCACGCGGAGCGAGTTTGAGTGTGCCTGTCAGGTTGACTGACTTGCTGGTAAGAATATCTTTTGCTGATGTTCTGCCTGAGATGACTTCAGCATAGCGCTCCATGGGAAGTTCATTTTCTTTAGTCGTTCCATTCAGTATGACAAGTACTGTCTTTCCTTCATGCTGACGGGCATAGACGTAACAACCCTTGAAAGGAATAAAGTGGGTGAGTGTACCCTCATGGATAGCCTTGCATCCCTTGCGCCAGTTGAGGAGGGTCTTGCACCAGTTGAACATATCGTTCTGGGCTGCATTGCGTCCTTGGGCAGTGAAGCAGTTGTGTTTGTCCCCCGGCCATCCGCCAGGGAAGTCCTTACGCACATGACCGTCAGTAATCTGTTTGGTTCCGTTCATCAACACTTCGGTACCGTAATAGAGTTGGGGAATCCGACGTGTAGTGAGCAACAGGGTCAGTGCCTGCTTCAGCATGGGCACATCTTGTCCGTTACGCAGGAAGCGGTCAGTATCGTGATTTTCAATAAAAGCCATCACGCTGGCGGGATTGGGATACAGGTAGTCATAGACAAAGTTGTTGTAGATACGATTCAGTCCTGTCCACCACTCATCGGTCTCCTCCGAAGCTGCCTGATTGATACGGTCATAAAAGCTGAAGTCCATCACAGTCTTGAGGTTGCTGTTCAACCCAGCCACAGGACTGTCTTTCTGCCAAGCAGCAGTATAGGCAGGTTCAGTGACCCATGTTTCGCCTACCACATTAAAGTTGGGGTACTCTTCATTCAGTTCAGCCATCCAGGCAGCCATGGCCCGAGCATCGGCATAGGGATAGGTATCCATGCGAATACCGTCGATGCCAACGGTTTCAATCCACCATTTGCTGTTCTGAACCAAGTAGCGCATCACGTGGGGATTCTTCTGGTTAAGGTCGGGCATAGTGGGTACGAACCATCCGTCCACTGTCTCACGCTTATCAGCTTTGGAGGCATAAGGGTCAAGCACCGGAGTCAGTTTGTACGAAGTCTGCAAGTAGGGACTGTTCTTCACATTGTTCAAACAATCGGGTGTACTCAACCACTCTGGCTCGTTGAACCAATCTTTCGATGGCATATCCTTCACCCACGGATGTTCAAATCCACAATGATTGAATATCATGTCCATCACCAACTTGATGCCACGTGCATGACAATCAACAGCCAATTGACGGTATTCATCATTGGTGCCAAATCGGGGATCTACCCGATAGTAGTTCGTTGTGGCATAGCCATGGTAAGTACTATTGCCATCACGGTCGGGCGAGTCATTCTCCAATACAGGCGTAAACCACAAAGCGGTCACTCCCAATTCGGTGAAGTAGTCCAAATGTTGGCGCAATCCTTCGATGTCACCTCCATGGCGTAGGCTGGGTTCTTCACGGTTTACGATATAGTCAGCCATACCCTTCAACTGGTCATTTTCAGGTTTACCGTTAGCAAAACGGTCGGGCATAAGCATGTAGAGTACATCGCTGGCATCAAATCCCTGACGAGCGTTTCCATCCATACGACGGGCACGAAGTTCATAATCGACCACCTGTTTCTTCTTTCCCTTCGCAAAGGTCAGTTGTAAAGTACCAGGAAGTGCATCTTCGTCCACATTCAGATAGACCAACAGATAGTTAGGCGAATCCAATCTGACGACACTACGCAATGCCACTCCATCATAATCGGCTAATGCCACATCAGCCTTGGCAATACCATCGCCATACACCATCAGCTGCAACTCGGTCTGTTTCATCCCTGCAAACCAATATTCAGGCTCTATTCTCTCCACTGCCTCCGGTGCCTTGGCCGAAAGCCCCAAGCAGGACATCAGAAGTCCCATGAGTAATGTTGATTTTTTCATGTTTATTACGTGATTTATTTCTCCACAATACGGATAGCATAACCTCCACCAGGAGCAGCTTTCAGTTTAAGCACACTTTTGGCAGTCACAGTTTTGGTAGTGATGGTGTAATCAGCAGGATTATGTTCATAATGAGCCTTCTTGCCATCGGCATAAATCGTGGCTACATACTTCTTTCCAGGGTCAAGGAAATCCAGTTTAAGGGTTGAAGCATGTCCGTTTTCGTCAGATGAATTACCAATAAACCATTCGCCTGTTCCTTTTGCCTTACGGGCAATGGTCACATAGTCACCCGGCTCTGCTTCCAGATAAAGGCTCTTTTCCCAATCAAGAGCCACATCCTTAATGAATTGGAACGCATCAGCATATTTTTCGTAATGCTCGGGCAAGTCGGCCGCCATTTGAAGGGGGCTGTACATGGTGACATAAAGAGCCAACTGACGCACAAGGGTGCTACGTACATAAGAACTGTTGTTCTTGCACCACTTGTAGATTTGTGTTTCCAGAATACCCGGTGTGTAGTCCATCGGGCCTCCCTGCAAGCGGGTAAACGGCAGAATCGTTGTATGGTCAGGGTTATTTCCGCCAAAAGCCTCATACTCGGTTCCCTTGGCGCTCTCATTTCCAATCAAATTGGGCCATGTACGGCATAGACCTGTAGGACGTACAGCTTCGTGTCCATTGACCATAATGCGATGCTTGGCAGCTTCCTCTACACAGAGTTGATAATGATTCACCTGCCACTGACCATAGTGATGTTCGCCACGGGGCAGGATGTCGCCCACATAGCCACTCTTGACAGATACGTAGCCATACTTGTTCATCAATTTGTAGGCATCGCTGAGGTGACGTTCATAGTTACGGGTTGAACTGCTTGTCTCATGATGCATCATCAGACGCACGCCCTTGTCGTGAGCATATTTGTTAAGTGCGGGCAAATCAAAATCGGGGTACGGAGTCAGGAAGTCAAAAACATAGTCCTTGCTACACCCAAACCAGTCTTCCCATCCTTCATTCCAACCTTCCACCAAAATCTGATCAAAACCATGGCGTGCTGCAAAATCAATGTAACGACGTACAGTGTCGTTGTTTGCCGCATGAGTGCCGTTTGGTTTGCACTTGGAATAGTCAGTCAATCCCAACTTTACACTCGGCAAATCGTTTGTATAGCTCCACGTACTGCGTCCGGCAATCATTTCCCACCATACGCCCACGTACTTCACGGGCTTTATCCAACTGGTATCCTCTATTTTACATGGTTCGTTGAGATTCAGAATCAGGCGGCTGGCCAACACCTTACGGGCATCGTCGCACACTTGTACTGTACGCCACGGAGTGTGACAAGGGGCTTGCAAATAGCCCTTATGCCCCTGTGCATCGGGAGTCAGCCAAGTTGTGAATGTCAGGTTTGCATCGTCCAAGTTAAGGTGCATACAAGAATAATCCACCAACGCGGCTTCATGAATGTTGATATAGAGACCATCATCGCTTTTCATTTGAAGAGAAGTCTGCACACCAGTATCACTGAATGTCTCCCACGATGAGTTATCTTTGTGTGCTTCAATGACTGCAGGCATTTTGCCACGTATTTCACTCAGGCGCGATGTAGTATAGGAATATTCTTGCGTGTCGTAATCACCGGGAATCCACCAAGCCATGTGGTCGCCCGCCATGGCAAACTGGGTTTTCTCTTCCTTAATGACAAAATAAACAAGATTCTTCTGCTGCGGGAATTCATAGCGGAAGCCCACACCATCGTTGTAGAGTCGGAAGCGGACAACCATGTGGCGGTCAGTACTCTTCTGATCAAGAGTGACAGCCAATTCCTTATAATGGTTACGGATGGACGCCTCTTCACCCCACACTGGAGTCCACGTCTCATCAAATGAGTTGGTTTCGGCTTTCACTTGGGTAAATCCATCCATCAAATGTTTGCCATCAATCAGTTCCAACCCCAGATAGCTCTGCTTCACCACAGGGCGATTCATGAAATTGAGTTGGTAAACAGGACGTCCCTGCACAACGTCGAATATCAATTGCAAGTAACCGTCGGGGCTGACAATTTTTTCTTCACCCCACGCCGCCGTACAAGGAAGAATACCTGCCAAAGCGGCAATAAACAAATGTTTTATGGTTTTCATAGGATTTTATTGATTTTATTATTCGTCTCACTTATAGAATATCATAGCAGACTGGGCCGGCACGCTTACCTTGCCTCCCTTCACAACACCAAGACCTGCCTCATTCACCTGTCCGTCGCGACACACAACGGTGTATTCCCCTTTAGGAACATCCAGCTTCACGGCTTTGCGATTACCATTGAAGACCACATATATATCTTCCCATGCATCGCCACCAGCATGTTCTTTCAGGCGATAAGCCACTACATTGGTTTTCTTTACAGGCAGGAACTCCAAATGCTTCACCACCTTCTCTGCATCTCCCAATCGGAATGCAGGATGATGCTTACGCAAAGCAATCATATCCTTTATATATTTATATACATCGGCATATTCGCTTTTCTGTTTCCAAGGTATGACGTTGATGCTGTCAGGACTATTGTAACTGTTGTGAACCCCCTTCTTGTCGCGCATCACTTCATCACCAGTCCAAATAAAAGGTACACCTTGCGATGTAAGGACAGCCGTCTCAGCCAATTTGTGCAAGCGTATGCGTTCCTCCATTTTGGCTTTAGATGAAACCGTGGCTTTAATGCGGTCGGCCAGACACATGTCATCATGACAGCTTACATAGCTGATCATCTGTGTCGGTTGTGCAGCCCAAGGTGCCTGACTGTAATTCACCTTGGTGTAATCTACCTGTGGATGATTAATGGCTCCCACGATGCCAAACTTGATGCTTTCCTCATGTTCGGGTAACCCAATGAGGAATGCTCCGTCTGCGTCGTTGTTCCAAGGACCACGAAGACCGTCACGAATTTCATCACCAAATGCAGCAATACCCGGCAATTGGGCTGTATTGGCCTTCATAGCCAGTTGTTCAGCAGGAAGCACAGGTGATGCGGCAGCCCATCCCTCGCCGTAGATGAAAATGGTAGGGTCGATGCCGCTCACGGCACTACGGATGGCATTCATTGTTTCGATGTCGTGAATGCCCATCAGGTCAAATCGGAAGCCGTCAATGTGATATTCGTTTATCCAATAGAGAACAGACTCTATCATATACTTGCGCATCATAGGCATTTCGCTTGCCGTCTCGTTGCCACAACCACTTCCGTCAGCCAACGAGCCATCGGTGCGATGACGATAGAAATATCCGGGTGCCGTACGCTCGAAATTGCTTCCAGCCACATCGAACACATGATTGTAAACCACATCGAGCACCACACGGATGCCAGCTTTGTGTAAAGCCTGTACCATCTGTTTGAATTCCTTAATACGTACAGCAGGGTCGGCCGCATTAGTAGAGTAACTACCCTCAGGTACGTTGTAGTTCAGAGGGTCGTATCCCCAATTGTATTGAGGCACGTGAGGTTTGCTCTCATCTACCGATGCATAATCATACGAAGGAAGCAGATGCACATGATTGACACCCAATTCGATGAGATTATCCAACCCTGTAGAGGCTCCATCAGCATTCTTGGTGCCACGTTCGGTCAAGGCCAAGAACTTTCCTTTGTTCTTAATCCCCGACTCAGGATCGATACTATAGTCCCGATGGTGCATTTCATAAAGCACAATGTCGGCAAAACTGTTCAACGACGGACGTTCATCGTTCTCCCACCCTTCAGGGTCGGTAGTATCCATATCTATGATAGCTGCACGCCGGCCATTTACTCCCACCGCTTTGGCAAAGATACCGGGATTTTCATCAAGCCATTTCCCCTCATACATCAATTGGAATGTATAGAACTTGCCTTGCAAGTCTCCACTCACTTGGGTACTCCACGTGCCATCCATCGAACGGGAAAGTTCATACACCGATGTGGGTTTTCCACCTTCACCCGCATCATATAGGTTCACACGAGCCTTCTCTGCCATAGGTCCCCATACACTGAAACGGGTTGCAGCCGGGACATACGCCATTTCACAGATAGGCCCGGCAGGAATAGGCCATTGAGCCATATTTTGCGCCTCGGCAGCCATAGAAAGGCTCAGTAAAGAGGCGGCACAGATAAGGTTTATTGTTTTCATAATTACAGGTACAAATTACGATTTACAAAGTACAATTTAGCAGGAACCAATTACCATTCACAAAGTACAGCATCCACATGGGAATGGTACCTTGTAAATGGTAAATCGTAAATGGATTTATCTTCCACTACGTTTTATCAAATTCAGAATCTTTTCGTTCAGTGCCGGTTGCTCCATTAATTGCTCGATGGTCAAATGCATACGGTAACGCCAGTAATGGCGCGGATTGGCGGGCACGTTGATGCGTTCAAAGTTAGCATCCGGATAACGCAATTGCTCATCCATTGAAAGCCAATCCTGCAAACTGAGCAGACAAAGCATAGAGGGGCAGAAGAGGTGACGTGCAACCACTTCCTCACACAACCATCCGGGCATAGGATGCGGGGCATCACCGTCCTTCTGAAGCATGTAGTTGTAGAAGCGTTGGGTGCGCTCTGCATCTTCGTCCCACCAGCCACGCAAAGTGGCCATGTCGTGGGTTGAAATGGTGGCCACTGAGCGGTAAGGGTTCTCTTCCAAGTGACCGAACTCATAATCAGGATTCTTCGACATGCTCTGAATTTCCAACGTCAGGATACGCAAGTCATTCATCACCCAAGGCACACACGTAGGCACCATACCGAGGTCTTCGGCACACACGAGCATACGGGTAGCTCCCGTCAGGGCTGGCAATTTCTTCATGGCCTCATCGTACCAGAATTGGTCGTGGCGGCTATAGAAATAGTCATTATACAAACGGTTGAAAGCCTCTTTGTCGTTCCAGCTCAACGTCTGATACAGGAAATCATTCTGTGCACTGATGCGCGGATGATAGGAACCGGGCACTTTACGGTCGGGAACGAACAATACATTGCTGATAAGCGTATAGAGGCCATCACGGATGCAAAGGCTGTCACTGTCGGTACGCCCGCTGAAATGGGCTTCCACCTTACGTTGGGTGTCAAACTCCGGTTTCATTTCGTAAGTGCCGTCGCCCAAACGGTTCAGATAGGTTGTCCTTACCTCGTCGGCATGGCGGCCAAAGAGTGTGTCGAGCATACCTTCAGCAATGTAGGGACGGGTAAAGAAGTCTTTGCGGAAATAGAGACCATAGCCTTCAATCTCTTCGGGAGTCATAGGCATCGCCGGTGAGAACTGTCCGAGCAATCCGTGTACGCTATGCAACGGGATTTCCCAAATGCGGAAAAATCCCAGCACGTGGTCAATACGATAGGCATCGAAGTATTCGGCCATCTTGCTGAAACGGCGAATCCACCATTGGTAACCGTCGGCAGCCATAGCATCCCAGTTATAGGTGGGGAATCCCCAGTTCTGTCCGTTCACACTGAAGGCATCGGGCGGTGCACCGGCTTGTCCGTTCATATTGAAGTAATGCGGTTCCACCCATGCCTCCACACTATTGCGGCTGATGCCGATAGGGATATCACCCTTGATGACCACTCCCTTTTCACGGGCATAGCGCCCGGCTTCGAGCAGCTGCACGTGAAGCAGGTATTGCACATAGCAATAGAAAGCTATTTCATCGGCAGCCTTCCCGGTAGTCAGTTCGGCCACCTCTTCAGTATTGTAGATGGCATGAGTGCTCCATGCACGGAAATCAGCCGTGCCGTTCAAGTCGCGCAAATAGCTGAATGCCGCATAGGGGCGCAACCAGTGTTCATTCTCTTTGTAGAAAGTCTTGTACGCCTCCGTAGCCAACGTATCTTTTCCCTGTTCCTTATATAATTGGCGCAAATAAGCCCGCTTGGTATTGTTCACTGCCTCGTAGTCAATTTGCGACAACGCATTCAGTTCCTTCCGTTTTGCTTCAAACTCATCGCGCATCTTTTTTACCTTCAAGGGCGGCAAGGCACGCACGTCCACATATTGCGGATGGAATGCATAGATAGAGATGCTGTTATAGGGGTATGAATCTGTCCAGGTGTGGTTAATCGTCGTATCATTGATGGGAAGAATCTGAATGACACGTTGACCCGTCAAGACAGCCCAATCAATCATACGGCGCAAGTCTCCAAAATCGCCCACGCCAAAACTTTCCTCGCTACGAAGCGAAAAGATGGGGATGACACATCCAGCCCCCTTCCAATCGCGCATGGGCAGATTCACCGGTTCATCGTTTTGCACATGCACTTCATTCTCCTGCATATAGGGATAGCCCAACCGACGGTTGTCGCGGGCCTCCCAAGCCACCACCTCACCGGTTTCGCCATCCAATGCCAGGTATTTGTAATCAACAGTTCCCTGAATGTCGTCCACCTCCACAGGCACCATCCACACATTGGGAGCCGTCTCCACCATGCGCACTGCCTTACGGGTGTCCCACATGCCCCACATGGGATGGCTGCCACAGACGGCCAACACCTGGCCGCGTCCCAACCGGGGAGCCTCCACGCGCAACACCAATGTACGCCCGCCGTAAGTCAATTTCGGTGTAGCGCCCATGTGGCGGGTAAAACTTTCGGTAAAGGCTGAAGTATAGAGATAAGCCTCCACAGGAATGTCGCGCCAATGATCGCACAAGGTATAGAGGCGGTTCTTGGCATCCAACGGAAGTCGGCGCACTCCTGCGGCTGTCCATTCGCGACGCACTACCTGTCCGTCATTCACCACTTGGTAGCTATACTCCAAGCGACGTGCTGACATTGGCAAATCCACTTCACCACTCCAACAATAACCATCAGTGGTGCTCATCTCCACATTTTTGGAACTCAGCTTTGAAGCCGACGAACCGTAGTTCAGCGCTATATTCAGTGCCTCGCCCCACTGGGTACGGTAAGCTATCAGAAATCGTATTTTCATCGTATCTCTCGGTTTAATAAATGTTTAGATTCTGTTTTCAGTTTTTCTTTTGGGTCAAAAGTACGACAAAAATACAACCGTTTTGGCAAAGAATTGCATTTTAATCTGTTAAATAGTTGCAAACGTTTGCAATTTTGCAATTTGAATTTTCCAAAAAAGCCAGTCGCAAAAAAGAAAAAGCAAGTCGCATTTTTATTCCCTACACCAATAAAAAATGTAATATGCGCGCGTAAACCGACTTTTTTCCCTAAATTTGCAGCCGATATGAAGCGAATTGTATTTTTATTGACCCTGATGATAGCGGCTACGACGGCCGTATGGAGCCAACAACGGCTCCCCAACAGAAGTACCAATGCCATGGGCATTGGCGATGACCTGGGAACCAACATGACCGACGAAGACCGTAGCCGTGCCCAAGAGGGTGGCGAGGGCGGAACGGATGTGGTGAACGTGCCCGTTGATGTGAACCAATGGACTCTCTCGTCCCGGTTTGGCGATGTCAGACCTGTACAGGTAGATACTTTGTGGGAATATTATCAGAATGTTCACTTGACCGAGGGGCTGCGTGGGGAATATAACCATATCGGAAACTTCGGTTCCCCCCGCTTGTCGCGCATCTTTTTTGACCGTGAGGATAGAACGCAACGCTTCTTTACCGATGTCTATGGGCAATTCTATCTGAAACCCGACCAATTCCGCTTTACCGATACCAAGTCGCCATACACCAACCTGACTTATCATAGCGCGGGCGACAAACTGACGGGTGATGACCATTTTAAAGCTTACTTTGCTGTGAATGCCAACAAACGTTTTGGTTTTGGATTTTTAGCGGATTACCTCTACGGACGCGGACAATACAATAGCCAATCGACCGCCTATTTCAATGGAAGTCTCTATGCCTACTATAGGGGTGAACGCTATCAGGCCTATTTCCTTGGCAGCCGCTATCACATGAAACAAGCAGAGAATGGAGGTATCACCGACGACCGATACATTACCGATCCGTTGGAAATGGCCGAGGGAGAGCGTACCTACGACCCCGAAAACATTCCTACGCGTATGGAGAGGAGTTGGAACCGCAACGAAAACTGGAACTTCTTTCTGACCCACCGTTACAGCATCGGATTCTATCGCGATGCTGATGAGGATGTGGCTGTTGGGGATACAACCCTGACGGAACCATTGCTCCCTCAGGCCAGACCGGCTGAGACCATCATAGAAACACCCGCTCCGCAACCTGTGGCCACTGGGGATGATTCTATCGCTGTTGCACCCAAACTGTTGGCTCCGTTTGTGGCTGATTCTACTATTGCCGCCTCTGTTCCGCAAGGTGTGACTGCGGCCGATTCGGTCGCCGTATCTCTTCCGCAGACGATGGCTGTGGCCGACTCGGCTATCGCTGTACCTTTGGCTGCAGCGCCGGGAAGTGTTGCCGTTGCTCCTCAAAAGGAGATGAAAACTGAAGTCAAGAATGATGGCGATGGAGAGACTGTTTTTGTTCCCGTCACCAGTTTCATTCACACGGCTGAAGTAAGCACCAACGAACACAGTTTTATTGCCTATCAGGAGCCGGATGACTATTATCTGCACGATTATATGCCTTACGATTCGATTGATAAGACGACCTACCTGTCGGTGAAGAACACATTGGCTGTAGCCACCTTGGAAGGATTCAGCAAGTGGGCACAGGCGGGACTGACTGCCTTTGTCACTCATGAATACCGTCGCTTCAATCTGCCAGACACTTTGATAGGCACTATGCGTGAGTTCCGCCACCAATATACCGAGAACTCCGTAAGTGTGGGCGGACGCCTGCAACGTACACAGGGACGGACTTTGCACTACGATGTAACGGGCGAAACGGTCATTGCTGGTGATGACCTCGGACAATTCAGTCTTGAAGGGCGTGGCGATTTGAACTTCCGTCTCTTCAAAGATACAGTTCGTTTGGACGTACATGCCTTCATGAAGAATCTCCGTCCGGCTTTCTATTTCCGACATTATCATTCGCATCACTACTGGTGGGACAATGACGATTTGGACAAAGTCTTCCGCACGCGCATCGAGGGCGGACTTACCATCGACAAAACCCGAACCCGCTTACGTGCCGGTGTGGAGAATATCAAGAACTATACTTATTTGGCCAACGCCAGCCAGCCATTGACCAACAATCAGGGTGAGACGATGGGGTTTGCCAATGCTGTCAATGTGGCACAGTGTAGTGATAACATACAGGTGTTCACTGCCCGCCTGACGCAGGATTTCAAGTTGGGCATTTTCCACTTGGACAACGAGGTGACCTATCAGAAATCAAGCGACAATACTGTGCTGCCTCTTCCTGAATTGTCACTCTACCACAACTTTTATCTTCAGTTCAAGTTGGCCAAGGTGTTGAGTATGCAACTGGGAGCCGATGTCAGATTCTTCAGCAAATATGCCGCTCCTGATTATGCTCCTGCTTTGGGACAGTTTGTCCAGCAGAATCAGGCCGACAAAGTTGAAATCGGAGGGTATCCTTTTGTGAACGTTTATCTGAATGCCCACTTGAAGCGAACGCGCTTCTACGTGATGATGTATCATGTCAATCAGGGTATGGGTGACTCCAACTATTTCTTGGCACCGCACTATCCCATCAATCCGCGAACCTTCCAGTTCGGTCTTTCGTGGAACTTCTATGATTGATGCCCTAATAGCTTTCGGGAAGAACGTTTTACCTATTTATATATTATAATAAGGAATGACAAGCATGGATAGACGTTACTTGAAATATCTCGTTATCGGTCTTATCATCGCCATTGTTTCGGCTTTGATGCTTCCCCAGAAAGAAGAGGAGAGGGGAGTAGGACGTGACTATGATGCTATCAGCGAGGAGGGCATACTGAGAGTTACTATGTCCTATGCGGCCAACTCATATCATGTGGGTGATGACGGTGAGCCGGATGGATACCATTATCGTCTGGTCAGAGATTTCGCCGAAGAGCATGGTCTGCGGTTGGAGGTTATTCCCGAAATGGATGTAGCCAAGCAAGAGGCCATGCTGGCCGAAGGACGTTGCGACCTGATTGCTGACGGACACCTGCTGACCGAAGAGTATGACACCATTCACTTGCAATATACACGTCCCGTGAGGGTCGATCGCCTGTTGTTGGTGCAGCGGAAGGCTGGGGTGGACAGCCTGTGCACTCATCTGCGGAGTCAGATAGAATTGGCCGGACAGACGGTATGCATTCCCGAAAATTCTCCATTCAAACAGCGAATCAGGCACATCATGGAGGAAATAGGCGACAGCATCTACGTGGACGAAATCCCTCGCTACGGGCAAGAGCAATTGATGGCAATGGTTGCTCACGGCGACATCTGCTATGCCATCTGTGAAAAGGAGGTGGTAAACACCCACATCAGCCGTTTCCCTCAATTGGATGTCAGTTTGCCCGTCGGGTTTAACCAATTCTACTCGTGGGCGGTTGGAAGACACGCACCCGCCCTGCTCGACAGCATCAACCTTTGGCTCAGTCTAAAGCATGAATAAATTCCTGTCCGTTATTTATAATTCATAAATCAAAACCAAAGTTATTCAATGAACACCGTACAATGGGGCTTTATCGGCTGCGGCGAAGCCACGGAAAAGAAGAGTGGACCGGCTTTCAGCCAAGTGGAAGGGTCGAGTGTCGTGGCTGTGATGAGCCGGAATGCCGAGAAGGCCAAGTCGTACGCTCAGCGACATGGTATCGGGAAGTGGTACACCGACGCTCAAGAGCTGGTGGATGACCCACAAGTGAACGCTGTCTATATTGCCACTCCGCCGTCGTCTCACGCCACTTTCGCAATTATGGCTATGCGGGCGGGAAAGCCGGCTTATATCGAAAAACCTATGGCTGCCAGTTACGAAGACTGTGCCCGCATTAACCGCATCAGCGAGCAGACGGGGGTTCCCTGTTTTGTGGCCTATTATCGTCGTTATCTTCCTTATTTTCAAAAGGTGAAAGATCTTATCCGTGACGGAGCAGTGGGAAATGTTATCAATGTACAGATACACTTTGCCCAGCCTCCGCGCGATTTGGACTATAACAGCCGTAACCTTCCTTGGCGTGTATTGCCTGTCATCTCGGGCGGCGGATATTTTTACGACCTTGCACCTCACCAACTTGACCTTTTGCAAGATATGTTTGGTGTCATTCTTCGTGCTCAGGGCTATACCAGCAACCGGGGTGGTCTCTATGAGGCTGAAGACACTCTGAGCGCCAGTTTCCAGTTCGATAGTGGACTGCCAGGTTCGGGCTCGTGGTGCTTTGTTGCCCATGAATCGGCCAAGGAAGACTGCATTGAAGTCATTGGTGACCGTGGAATGCTAAGTTTCTCCGTATTTACTTTTGAACCTATCGTGTTGCATAATGAACAGGGGGTACAACGCTTCGACATACCCAATCCCAAATATGTGCAGCAACCGTTGATCCAACGTGTGGTGGACCACTTGCTGAAGCGGGGCGTGTGCACTTGTGACAACATCAGTGCTACGCCGACGAATTGGGTGATGGACAAAATTCTGGGAAAACTATGAGACGTTGGATGTTCCTCATGTTGTTCTTGCCTTTCGGCCTAAAGGCCCAAACGGTTTTACCTGTTTCCGAATCTGGTGGGGCTGTCACCGTTAAGACAGATTCTGTGGCTACAGTGAAGCAGAAAAGGAACATCCTGACCAAGGTACGTGATGCTATTGTGTGGTATCTCGACTACTACGACTATGACACGGCTTACATCAGCCCACCAAAGTTCTATTATACGCTGATGGTGCAACAGAGTGCAAGTTTTGAACAATACACTATCCGTACCACGGGCGAACGGTCTCAGATGTTACGCTTTGCTCCCGATCATAGCTACAAATTGGGGGCATATTTCGGATGGCATGGATTTTTTCTCGGTGCATCAGTCAATGCGGATGAACTTTTTTCCAAACGAAACGGAACGAACAAGAAGACGGAGTATTTCGTCAATCTCTATGGAGCCAAGGTTGGCGCCGATTTCTTCTATCGTCGGACGGGGAATGATTTTAAGATTCGTCGCGCTGACGGATTTGGACCAAATGGGACGGATCTTCCCGAACTCGGCGGTATGGACTTCAATGGTCTGAAGGTGCGTGCTATGGGGTTTAATGTATATTACGTCTTCAACAACAAACACTTTTCGTATCCCGCTGCCTATGCACAAACGACCGTACAGAAAATCAGCAGAGGTACATTGGTCGCCGGATTCTCGTGGTCTCGTCATCATTTGGATTTCAATCATCACCTGTTGCCCGACCCTATCTGCGAAACCCTAAGCGATGACCTGAAGTTCAAGCAGGTGAAATATGTGGACTTCAATATCAATTTCGGATATGCCTTCAATTGGGAGTTTGTCGATAACTGTTTGTTGGCCGTAGCACTAACTCCTGCTGTTGCCTACAAGTCGTCGCGCATCACGACGGAGAATTCAATACACAACCAGCGACACCATAATCTCAACCTTGACTTCATAACCCGGACTGGTTTGGTGTATAACAACAACCGCTTTTTCGCCGGAGTCTCGGCGGTGGCTCACGTTTATCAGTACTATCAGCGGAATTTTGCTTTGACGGACAATTTCGGCATCGTAAATCTTTATGCCGGATTCAATTTCGGACGCAGGAAATAAGGTCGGAAAAATACGGTTTGCGTTTTTGAGTAGATTGTCAGATAAAAAAGACAGGTGTCCACACTTTGCGGCGGACACCTGTCTGTGTAGTAGGGATTAATACTCCGTTTTTACTGTTCTTTTTCCTTGATGACAAACACACAAGCGGCTCCAGCAAACAATAATAGACCCGCCAGTGCGAGCATGTAAGCCTCGGGGGCTGCTTCACCGACAGCGGTAGGGAAGAGGCTCAGTATGAGTCCGCCCAAAGCAGCGGCAATAATTTGCGGCAGACAGATGGTGCCGTTGAACAGTCCGAGGTAAGTGCCCATGTGTCCACCTGTCAGAGCGTTGGTCAGGATGGTGAAAGGCAATGCTAACATGGCGGCCCAAGCGCATCCAATAAGCAGGAAAGAAACAAAGATGAGGTAAGGGTCGTGGATGAAATTTGTGCTGATGAATCCAACACCGCCGAGTACGAGGCTGAGGGCATAGATGGCCTTCAGGTTCTTGAAGCGGGGGATGATTATGGCCCACAGGACAGATCCGATAGCTTGGACTGCAAAGAGTACGCCCACCCAGTTTCCTGCCTCCTGATATTGGGTAGAGGTGGTGTCGAGCAACCATTTACCAGTACGCTCCACCACAGGAGCATCGAAAACGTTGGCGGCTACGGTGCCGTTCGTATAAGTCCACATGAACATAAAGGCGGCCCAGCAGAAGAACTGTACGAGTCCTACTGTCCAGAAAGCTTTTGGGGCCTTTACTAACAATTTTAGCATGTTTGTTTTTTCATTTTTCTCTTCCTCAGGATTGATGCCGTGGTATTCGGCATATTCTTTCGGAGGCATCTCCTTCACTTTTATGGTGGTGTAGATGACACAGAGGATGAGGATTGCTGCTCCGATGTAGAACGAAAAGATAACCGAATCGGGGATGACTCCCTCGGGGGCAACATTACTGATGCCGATGAGGGCAAAAATGAAAGGGAAAAGATAACCGGCCAGCGAGCCTGCATTGCATAAGAAACTTTGGATGGAATAGGCGAGTCCTTTCTGTTTCTCGTTCACCATGTCGCCTACTAACATTTTGAAAGGTTGCATGGCCATGTTAATGCTGGTGTCGAGGAACATCAGGGCTATGAGGCCGAAGATCATGGCGGTGCTAATCGTCATACCAAAACTTCCAGCATTGGGCAGCAGGCACATAACCAGTACGGACATGGCGGCTCCTGCGAACAAATAAGGTATGCGACGGCCGAAGCGGCACCACGTCTTGTCGCTGGCTGCACCGATAATGGGTTGCACGATGATTCCCATCAATGGGGGCAGAATCCAAAAGTAGCTCAGACTGTGTGGATCAGCACCGAGAGTGGCAAAGATGCGGCTGATGTTGGCACTTTGCAGGGCGTAAGCAATCTGTACGCCAAAGAACCCGAAACTCAGGTTCCACAATTTCCAAAAACTAAGATCAGGCTTTGTTTTCATGATTTCTTTATGTTTTTTATAAGTTGTTCTAATAAATGTTCGTCATTCTGTCAATGGTTTCGTTGTACCTCGGACTATCAGTTTGGTCTTGATAATTCGGTTGCGGAATTTCTGCTTTTCCTCTCCTTCGGCTTCATATTCCTCAATCAGGCAGGTTGCAGCTGCTACCCCCACATCATAACCGCGTTGTTCGACGGTTGTCAGTTGTGGGTCACAACTTTTGGCTCGTATGCCGTCAGTAAAACCACAGATAGATACATCGTCGGGTATGTTGTAACCTAAGCGTTTGCATGTATATAGTACACCCAAGGCTGTGTCGTCATTGATGGTGAAGAATCCGTCGGGACGATTCTCTAAAGCCATCAGTTCGGGGGTAAGTTTTTCGGCCTCTTCGCGGTTGTCGCAGATGCGGAACAAATCTTTGTCCACTGGTAGTTTGTACTTCAGTAGGGCATCGCGATACCCGTTATAGCGGTTTTTTGAGATTTCTAAATTCATGGCTGCGCCGAAAAAGCAGATGCGGTGGCATCCAGTTTTAATCAGGTATTCGGTGGCGGTGAAAGCACCGGTATAGTCATCAACCACTACGCGGTTAGTGATTATGTCAGTGCAGATGCGGTCGAAAAATACGATGGGGCTACCATCTTTCACCACTTCATGAAAATGGTCGTAGCAAGTAGTCTCTTTTGCTTGTGATACAATGAAACCACAGACTCTTGTCTGGCGCATAGATTCAATGATTTCCCGCTCCCGTTCGTAGGAGTCACCCGATTGGGCAACGATAATTTGGTAGCCATGCTTGCTGCATGTTTCTTCGATGCCTGTCAGGATGCAGGAAAAATAATAATGGGTAAATTGGGGCAAGATAACACCGATGAGTTTGGAACGTGCACCTCGGGATGAACGAAGGGTGGTTGCTAACGTGTTGGGCTGATAGCGATGTTCGCGGGCATACTCTTGAATGGCTTTCCTGCGACTCTCACTGATGTCGGGGTTGTCTTTCAAAGCGCGCGATACGGTCGAGATGGATACTCCCATTGCATCTGCAATATCTTTAATTGTAATAGGGTCTTTGCTCATCATGGAAAGATTTTTCAGGTAAAAACCAAGTAAACCGAGACAAAGTTAGTTCACTCTGTCTGATAAGTTTGGACAGCCGAATTATAATCTGAAAGAAAAATAGTGCAAACGTTTGCACTATGAGCATTTGGAATAAAAAACTTGCGGCAGTGTGTAGGGTATTGTTTTTATTGTTACTTTTGTGCCCAATAAACAGAATCAATACAAAAATTATGAAAAATCCGAATTTTTTGGCCATTTTTGTTGTGGCCGTTTTTGCTCTTTGCTCCTGTAACAGTTGCAGTAAGAGCGACGAACCAGTAAACAAACCGGAGAATGAAAATCCCGTTGACTCCGTTCCTTCACAGGTTCCAGTGGACAGTGTGCCCTCGCAAGAACCTGTTGTGACAACTGCTTTTGTGAAAGGTGCTGACTTGGGGTGGGTGACTGAGATGGAGGCCGATGGTGTGACGTTCTATGATGCCGACGGAAAGGCCACCGAATGTTTTGCGCTGATGAAGCAGTTGGGAATGAACGCTGTCCGTCTGCGTGTGTGGGTGAATCCCGAAAAAGAGTATTGTAATTACTGTAACCTACCCGATGTGTTGGTAAAGGCCCGTCGTGCCAAAACATTGGGGATGGATGTAATGATAGACTTCCACTACAGCGACTGGTTTGCCGACCCAAGCCGCCAGTTGATCCCTTCGGCATGGGAGGGGAAGACATTGGCCGGCGTGAAGGAGGCAATGGTGGCACATACCAAAGAGGTGTTGGAGGCCTTGAAGTCCGAGGGTATCATCCCACGATGGGTACAAGTGGGAAATGAAACCCGTAACGGTATGTTGCACCCTCACGGACAATTGTGGGACAACAATGGTAATATAGAGAACGGATGGCAGAACTATGTGGCCTTGAGCAATGCCAGTTACGATGCCGTGAAGGAAGTGGCTCCCGAAACTCAGGTCATCGTTCATATAGATAATGCATGGGACAATAATGAATGGTGGTTCAATCAGTTTAAGGCGCTTGGTGGTAAGATGGACATTATTGGTCTTTCACATTATCCGCAGACAACTTCAAAGACGTGGCAGGAGATGAATAACTTGGCATTGAATCACATCAACAAATGGGCGAAAGCATACGGCAAGCCGGTGATGGTGTGCGAGGTTGGTGTGAAGTCTGAAGCCGACGAAGCGCTGGCGGCTACCGTGCTCACCGATTTTTTGACTCGGGCAAAGAAACTGGAACATTGTTTGGGTGTGTTCTATTGGGAACCTCAGGAGTACGGATGGTGGAAACCTGCCATATATGAAAAACTGGGATGGGATGCCTACAACATGGGTGCTTTCACCATGGAGGGACGCCCCGCTGCTGCTATGAAAGCCTTTGAGTAAGCATAGAGATTTGACATTTTATAGCTAAAATGTAAGAAAAGGATGCTTTCCGAAACGAAAGTGTCCTTTTTCCTTTTCAGAAAGATTCCTTCGCTTAGATTTGGCTTGAATTTCAGCCTTTTTTGTGGATGCAATCGTTTGCGCTCCTTA
Organism: Bacteroidaceae bacterium; assembly: GCA_017521285.1. GTDB lineage: Bacteria > Bacteroidota > Bacteroidia > Bacteroidales > Bacteroidaceae > Phocaeicola_A. Next base: position 19,833 of record JAFXDG010000076.1, read on the forward strand.
TTGCTAACATTTTTTAGTAGAGTTGTTTTACCTTATTCTTGAATCTCATACTTTTGCTTCGCAGAACTACCTTTAGTGAACTCAGTAACTGGGTGAATTATTGGAGTGGTAGTTCTGATTTTGGGAATATACTAATAAATTTTTATTGTTAACTTTAATATTAAACGCATGAAGCAAGTTGATTCAAGAATCTTTCGTTTGATTCTTACCCTATTGTTTGGGGTATTCTTGTCAGTGGGCGCTTATGCACAGAGCATTAATGTGAAAGGACACGTTAAAGATGCTATGGGTGAGGTCATAGGTGCCAATGTAGTTGAGAAAAGTAATCCGGGTAACGGTACTATTACCGATGTCAACGGAAACTTCTCTCTTAAGGTAAAACAAGGTGCAACGCTCGTTGTATCTTTTGTCGGCTATATCACTCAGGAAGTGAAGGCTGCTCCCAATGTTACAATTACGTTGGAAGACGATTCAGAACTTTTGGAAGAAGCCGTAGTAATCGGTTACGGTGTGGCCAAGAAGAGTGATTTGACAGGTTCTGTTATCGCAATGAAACCCGACTTGAAGAATAAGGGTGTGGTAATCAATCCGCAGGATATGATGGTGGGTAAGATTGCCGGTGTGAACGTGACCAGCAGTGACGGTACTCCGGGTGGCGGTAATCAAATCCGTATTCGTGGCGGTTCTTCACTGAACGCCAGCAATGACCCCCTTATCGTTATTGACGGTGTGGCTATGGACAACAATGGTATCAAGGGTGTGGCCAATCCTCTTTCTCTGATTAATCCGCAGGATATTGAGAGTTTCAACGTGTTGAAGGATGCCTCTTCAACAGCTATCTATGGTTCTCGTGGTTCTAATGGTGTTATCATCATTACCACCAAGAAGGGAAGCAAGGGACAGAAACCTCAAGTATCATACGCAGGAAGCTTGACTGTCAGCACCAAGAAAAACTCCATCGATGTTATGGATGCCAATGAGTACCGTGCCTTTATTAAGGATATCTGGGGTGAGGAAAGTGATGCTTATCGCGCATTGGGTACCGCCAATACAGATTGGCAGGACGAAATCATGCGTACAGCTATCAGTCACGACCATAATGTAACATTGTCCGGTTCTTTCAAAAACTTGCCTTATCGTGCATCTGTCGGTTATACAGACCAGCAGGGTATTATCAAGACTTCTGAGTTCCAACGTGTGACAGCTTCGTTGAATCTTAATCCGACATTCTTCGATGAGCATTTGACCATGAACTTGAATGCAAAGGGAATGTATTCAAGAAGCCAATATGCTGATGGTGAAGCTATCAGCGACGCTATCGTGTTTGACCCTACACAGGATCCTTACGATTATACTTCTGATTTCCACAATGCCATGTTCAACAAGTATGATGAGGAGCATGGTTACCCCATGGGAACCACTATGGCTGCCACTTGGGAGAATATGGGACACTATTTCGAGTGGCCTATGGCTGGTGCATACAACGATAATACTTGGCCTTATACCTATAATAACTTGGCTCAGAAGAATCCGTTGGCTATCCTCAATGAGAAACATAATGTCGCTCATAGCCGCGCTTTCATCGGTAGTGCTGATGTTGATTACAAAGTACATGGTTTTGAAGACTTGCGTCTGCACATGACTTTGGGTGCTGATATTTCTAAGGGTCGTCAGCAGACAAACACGACTCCGGCTTCTCCGCAAGCTATTTATTACGGAAGCTATGGTGCCGATGAAATCTTGAAGCGCAATCTTTCGTTGAATGCTTATGCACAGTATTATAAGGATTTCAACAAGAATCACCATTTCGACATTATGGGTGGTTACGAATGGCAACACTTCTGGCGTAGTCAGAACAATGATTATGTAGGTTACTATCCTACTACCAATAATGATGCATCGTTGGCTGGTACAGAGCGTCCGCACACTCCTTATAAGTTTAAGACCGAGAACTATCTGGTTTCTTTCTTCGGACGTGCCAATTACATTTTGAACAATCGCTACTACTTGACTGGAACTATTCGTTACGATGGTTCTTCACGCTTCTCTGATCACTGGTCGTTCTTCCCCTCTGCTGCTTTTGCATGGAAGGTGAAGGAAGAAGCTTTCTTGAAGGATGCTGAATGGTTGTCAGACTTGAAACTCCGTCTCGGTTATGGTCAGACTGGTCAGCAGGATGTGAACAATGATTATGCATGGGTTCCGACCTATTCAATGTCAACCGGAACAAACGGTTTCTATCCGCTGTTGGGTAATGGTGAACTTTATCGTCCTGACAACTATACTCCCGACCTTAAGTGGGAAACAACTACTACTTACAACGTCGGCCTTGACTTCGGGTTCCTCAACCAACGACTCACTGGTAGTGTGGACGTTTATTACCGTGAGACAACAGATTTGTTGAACTATGCTCCTACTGTTTCAATGTCTGCTTTCCGTAATCAGGCTTGGCAGAATATTGGTTCGTTGGAAAACAAGGGTGTTGAATTGACATTGGATTGGAAGGCCATCCAGACAAAAGATTGGTTCTGGACATTGAGTTACAACGTGACTTACAATCAGAACGAAATTACTGACCTTAGTGGTGTTTCTACTGATGGTGAGCCTGTTGCCAATACGGGTATTACCATTGGTACCGACAAGTACTTGCAGTACAATCAGGTGGGTCAGCCTATCAATTCGTTCTACGTGTACCAGCAGGTTTACGACCAGAACGGCAAGGCCATTGAAAACTGCGTGGTTGACCGCAACGGTGACGGACAGATTACTGAAGGAGACCGCTATTTCTATAAAAGCCCGGCTGCTCCTGTCACCATGGGCTTGACCTCACGTTTGGAGTACAAGAATTGGGACTTCGGTTTCTCGCTCCGTGCAAGTTTCGATAACTATGTGTTTAACAACATTGAATCAGGTTATGCTAACTTGAACAAGAATGAGATTTGGGCTTCTACCCAGTTCCTCACTAATCGTCCGACATGGACTGTAGCCGACAATTGGCAGACTTATTCTCCCACAGCTTTGCTTTCTGACCGTTATGTTCACAACGCCTCATTCTTGAAGTGCGACAACATCACGTTGGGTTACAGCTTCCAGAATCTTTTCAAGGCTGGTTCATATAAGGGACTTGCCGGTCGTGTTTATGCTACGGCTTCTAACGTATTTACTATTACCAATTACGACGGTCTCGACCCCGAAATTTCTAATGGTTACGACAACGAACTCTATCCGCGTCCGTTCTCATTCATTGTGGGTCTGAACTTGAATCTTTAATCCTAATAAAAGAAAATAGTCATGAAAAAATATATAAAGAATATTCTTCCTATGGCGGCCATGGCCTTGTCATTAGGTGTGGCATCTTGTACTGGGGACTTGGACGTTGAGCCTATCAACCCCAACTTGTCGCTTGATTACGATGTCAATGGATTGTTCAACAAGTGCTACGCAAACATTGCTCTTGCTGGCAACGGCGGAGCCAATGGCGACTGCGATATTGATGGTCTCGATGGCGGAACAACAGGTTTTGTTCGTCAGATGTGGAACTCCAATGAGTTGACTACCGATGAAGCTCTCTGTCATTGGGGTGATGATGGTATCCAAAGTTTTTGTTACAATACCTATGATGCTTCACATCCGATGCTTAATGGTTACTATGCTCGTCTGACGACCGGTATTTCATACTGTAACCAGTATCTGAATGTCGCTTCAGGTCACGATGCAACGATGACGGCAGAAATTCGTTTTATCCGTGCCCTCCATTATTATATGTTGATGGATGCTTATGGTAACATTCCTTTTGCAACTTCGTTGACACAGCCTTCACGCATGACTCGTGCCGAGGCTTATGCTTGGTTGGAGGCTGAATTGCTCGACTTGGAAGCTGGTTTGTCTGAAGCTAAAGCAAAGAAGTCAACCGATGCGAACTATGGCCGTGTGGACAAGGCTGCTTGTTGGATGTTGCTTTCACGTCTTTATCTGAATGCAGAAGTTTATACTGGTACAGCTCAGTGGGGCAAGGCTGCTGAGTATGCACAGAAGGTGATGAATTCTTCTTATAAACTCCACACTGCGGGAAAGAATGGATGGAGCGCCTATCAAATGCTCTTCATGGGTGACAATGGTGAGTCTGATGCTGCTTACGAGTGTGTATTCCCTATTTTGCAGGATGGCTTGACTACTACCAGCTGGGGTACTTCACTTTTCTTGATGGCTTCAACGTATGATGCTGATATGCATTCAAATCCTAACGATGCCGTTGCAACCAACGGAACCGATCAGAACTGGGGTGGAAACAAGGCTCGTCCTGACCTTATCAAGAAATTCTTCCCGAATGGTAATGCTCCTCAAGTGAATGCCTACAACATGGCAGAAGCTGCAGGTGATGACCGTGCTCTCTTTGATGGTGTTGGTCGTGAGAGCATCGAGAATTCCAAAGGCTATTTGGGTGACTTCAAAGATGGTTATGCAGTTGCTAAGTTTGTTAACTTCAAGAGCGACGGTAGCGCCGGACACGATGCTACTTTCCCTGACATGGATTTCTTCTTCTTCCGCGTGGCTGAGGCTTACCTGACATACGCTGAGGCTACTGCACGTGCTAATGGCGGAACGATGACTCCCGAAGGTGTTCAGGCTATCAACGATTTGCGTACTCGTGCCAATGCTGCAACCAAGGCTGGTTATTCTATGAATGACATCTTGGACGAGTGGAGCCGCGAGTTCTATTTTGAAGGCCGTCGTCGTGTGGACCTTATTCGTCATGGTAAGTTCGGTGGCAACAACGACTACAATTGGCAATGGAAAGGTGGCGTGAAGGAAGGTCGTAATATCGATGCTACTAAGAATATTTTTGCCATCCCTGCCGCTCAGGTGAAGGGTGCCATCATTCAAAATCCTGGTTATTAAATTCTAAATGACAATGATTATGAAAAATATATTTAAATCATCATTGCTGTTGCTGTGCGGTGTGTGCTTGTTCACTGCCTGTGAAGACGATAACGATTCGAATCCTACGTTGCAACAGCCTACCACCTTTGTGTTGAATACTCCCGCGTATGCAGCATCTGCCATTGATTTGGCTACCTCTACAGAGATTCCGTTCACTTGGTCACAGCCTGATTACGGTTTCCCCGTTGCTGCACAATATCAGTTGCAAGTGTCATTGAATGATTCATGGACAGTTTCTACTGATCAGGCCGCTGCTGATGAAAGTGGTGCAACTGTGGCCGACTATGCTATGATTGAAGATGTCTTCTCTCAAGCAAAAGGTTCACTTAATGCTGCCAAGTTGGCAAAAGCTTTGCAGCAGATTGCTCTTTGGCCTGTAGAAGCTGTTCCTGCTACCCAGTTGGTGAAAGTGCGTGCCTTGTCAGTCCTCAATGCTGACACTATCTACTCTAACACCGTGGATGTGAATGTAGTTCCTTTCTACGTAGAGTTGAAGGATGCTGCGCCCGTATTGTGGTATCTGGTTGGTAGTTGTATCGGTGATGGTTCATGGGGCAATAGTGCCGATGGTATTGGCAAAGGATTGATTCCTTTGATGACAATTGCTGGTGAAGAGTACGATAAAGCTACTGGTACAGGTAAGATTTCTTATACAGGATTCTTCCCCGCAGGCGGTCAGTTCAAGCTTGTTCAGATTCCGGGTAATTGGGACATCCAGAAGAACTTCGATTCATTCGCAGGTATTGATGCAACGTTGTTTGAAGGAAATTCTGATGGTAATGTAGTTGTTAAGGACGGTTGTCAGGGCTACTATACAGTTACTCTCGATACCAAATCAGGTGACATCGCCATTGAACCTTACACTGCTTCAACTCCGCGTGTATTCTCTTCTATTGCAATGCCTGGTGGTCACAATGAATGGAATGCAGCAGGTGATCCTATGACTGCCACATTCACTTACGATGGTGCCGAGAACCACATGTGGACAACTACATTGACTTTGGGTGCTGATGCAGAATTGAAGTTTGCTGCCGATGGTGCTTGGGATTTCAATTGGGGTGCTGTAGAGTTTCCCTATGGAGCAGGTACACAGAATGGTGCCAATATTCCTGCTAAGGCTGGTGTCTATACCGTATTCTTGAATGACATCACCGGTCAGTACATGTTTATTGCTAACGAATAAATCAGTTAAGAAGATATGAAAAAAATAGTTTATACACTGGGCCTTGCTTTGCTGGCTGCAAGCTGCTCGGAAGATTATAAGGATTGGTCTGTTTCTCAGGCCAATCCACAAGAAGATGCCAAGAGCGTATCTTTGGAAACTGCCACTGCTGCTGATGTGGATTATGCTGCATTGGACAGTTCTTTGGTACAGATTTTCAAGCCTACCATTACGGCTGTAGATGAATGTACAACCACTTATCAGGTGACTCTTTGGAATGAAAGTAAGAGTGCTAATGGTACTTTGGCTGCTAATGACAGCGGTTATGTCGCTGCCGACGAACTGAAGACGGTGATAGAAACCATCTATGGCAAACGTCCTGTGGCACGCAAGTTGTATCTCGACATTGCAGGATACACCGTCATCAACGGACAGAGCATCAAAAATACAGCTGAGGATTCGGTGAATGTGACTCTCAAAGCTCCCTATATTTCCAATGCCTATTATTTAATCGGTGATATGTTGGCTTGGAGTAAAGAAGGAGCAAAAGCCTTTACTCAGAAGGGGACGGGAGATGTATATGATAATCCTGAATTTGAGGTAGTATTTACAGTTACTGCTACAGAGGAGAAGACCAATGATTGGTATTGGAAAATTGTTCCTGATACTAACTATGATGGAGAAAATTTCTGGTACGAGGGTGAAGATGGTATTGTAGGTGTTGCTGTGGATGGTGATGATAGCTTTGAGGGAGAGTTGGTGACAACAAAGCCTCAAGCGGGTAAGGTAGTGAATCCTGGTATTTATAAGATGACTATCAACATGATGCAATATACTTATAAAATTGAAGAACTGAACTTCAATGAGTACATCTATGAAATCGGAGGATTGGATTGGAGTTCTTCTCGTCCTCTTTACGGTCAAAATTTTGACGGCAAGTATCAGGGTTATTATTGGATAAATAGTGAATTCAAGTTCAAACCCAATGCAGACAATTGGGAAGGTGATTGGGAAGATGCAGGAAATGGTACTATGACAACAGAGGGTGGACCGAATATGAGTGTTCCTGCTGCCGGTTTCTACCAGATTGACGTTAATCTGGCAGACATGACCTATGCTGCAACATTGGTTGAGAGCATCAGTATCATCGGAACAGTAAACGGAAATTGGGATACTGATACTGACCTGACATACAACAAAGAAACTGGTGCATGGGAAGTGACAGCTACATTGAGTGCTGGCGAGATGAAGTTCCGCATGAACCACGACTGGGCTATCAGTTGGGGTGGCGCTAACGGCGATGGAACCAACTTTGATGATTTGACACAGAATGGTGGTGCCAACTTGCAAGTGGCTGCAGGAACATATCTTATCCAACTTTATATCCAGTATGAAGGTGCAAACAAAGTGGTACTTACAGCACAGTAATTTACCATTTTGTCAATAGATTCAAGCACGCCTCGGAGCCGTAAGTTCCGTAGGCGTGCTTTTTTGTTTGGCAGATTTGCAATCGTTTGCAAAGGAAATAGGCGATAGTAATCTGTTCGTTGGTCGTGTGATAGGGGATAAAAAGGTAAATTCGCGACGAGAATCAGTTAAGAACCAAGACTATGAAACGTTTCTCTATTTCTTTATTTTCTCTGATGTTGCCATTGCTGATGATGGCACAGGGGTGGCCGGCCAACTATGGTGGCGTAATGTTGCAAGGTTTCTTCTGGGACTCTTTTGTTGATACCCAATGGAGTAATCTGGAGAGTGAATCTGATGAAGTGAGTGAATACTTTGACCTCTTGTGGGTGCCGCAGAGCGGAAACTGTAATACCTCGTACAATGTAATGGGCTATGCGCCTGTCTATTGGTATAATCAAAACTCAACGTTCGGCACCGAAGCACAGTTGCGTTCAATGATTAATGCTTATAAACAGAAAGGGGTAGGGGTGATTGCAGATGTGGTCATCAACCATCGTGGTTCGGTGGGTGTTGGTGGCTCGTGGGTCGATTTCCCGGCTGAAATGTATAATGGTGTGACTTATCAGATGGGATTGGCTGATATCTGCAAGAGTGATGATGGTGGAAACACTGCCAAGAATTATGCCGTAACCGGTGCTAATGACACAGGCGAAGATTGGGGAGGTATGCGCGACTTGGATCATACGAGCCAAAACGTGCAGGATAATGTGGTGGCCTACCTCAACTTCCTGCAGAAAGATTTGGGTTATGCTGGTTTCCGTTATGACATGACCAAAGGATATGCGGCCAAATATACAGGCTTGTACAACTCGACAGTTGGAGCAGAATATTCGGTGGGTGAATATTGGGACGGCAATGTGACAGCTTTGAAGAATTGGTTGAATAATACGAAGGTGGATGGGGCGATACAGTCTGCCACGTTTGACTTCACTACCCGCTACAGTGTGCGCGATGCCTGTAATGGAAACAACTGGAGCAAGTTGGCCAACCGCGGGTTGGCGGGCGATAAAGCCTATCGTCGCTATGCCGTGACGTTCATTGAGAATCACGATACGCAGTACCGCTCGGCTACGGAGCAAAACGACCCTATCAAGAATTACATCGAAGCAGGCAATGCCTTCATTCTCAGTATGCCGGGTACCCCCTGTGTATTCTTGACCCATTGGAAGAATTACCGTGATGAAATCAAGCAGCTCATCACCCTGCGCAAACTGGTGGGTGTGCATAATCAGAGTGCGTATGCCGAACGCTCCAGTGCAGCCAACCTCTATGCGGCTGAAGTGACGGGTACAAATGGCAAACTTATTGTGGCATGTGGAAATGGCACCTATACACCGTCAAATGATTTTGCATTGGTGCTCAGCGGTAAAGCTTACAAGGTTTATGCTTCCAAGTCTTTGGAGACTCCGTGGGTGAATGTCCCCTCAAGTGAAAAGGAACAGGCTTTCCAAGTGACGCTGACAGCTCTTTCAACCGATGCTGGAGCTAAGTTGGTATATACAACGGATGGAAGTGAACCGACTCCTTCAAGCAAAGCCGTGGCCAGTGGTACGGGTATCACCATCAATGCTTCGTGCACATTGAAGGTTGGTTTGCTCAGTGGTGGAAAAGTAAAGAACATTGTTACCCGAAATTATCAGGTGGTACCCTTTGTTCCTCACACCGTGACGGTGCACGTGAAGGATCCCGGATGGGCGAAGATGCATTTCTACGCATGGGCCAATGATGGACAAAATACCCAGCTCAATGGCGGATGGCCAGGCAATGCCGTGACGGATACAAAGGTGGTCAATGGTGCGACGTGGTATTACAAGACGTTTGACATCACTTCTAAAGACTATTCCTTCAATATTATCTTTGATAAAGGAAGCAGCAGCGACCAGACGGTGGACATCGGCCCTATCAGCGAGGACAAGTATTATATCCTTTCAGCTGACAAAACGAATGGGAAATACACCGTGACGGATGTCACTGAAGCGACAGCCATTGATTCTCCCAAGGCCGACATTGTGCAAGAAGGGCCAATGCGGGTGTATGCACTGAGCGGTCAGTTGCTCCGTATTTTTCCGCAGGGTACTTCCATTGCTGATGCATTGCGTCTGTTACCTTCGGGTCTTTACCTGATAAATGGTCAGAAGGTGGTGAAGTAAAGATGTTCAAGGGTAGGGTGTCCGATTGGTTGTATCCGTCACCTTGGCTCTGATGTAAAAAAGTGCGGCTTGCAAAATATTTTTTCCAAGCCGCATTTTTTATTTTCTCCCGTAGCAAAATGGGTAAATGCAAGCCGCAAAAAATATTTTCCAAGCCGCAAAATTCGCCGATGACGCGGTAAAAGTTTTTTTACGCCTCTTTTACAATCTCCATGCCCTTGCGGATGGCCTCCTCGTTCATGGGGATAAGGTGGTGGTGGCGCTCGGGCAATGTCTTGCGGAGGGCTTTTACCACACTGTCGATGCTTACCATCGGTTTCAGTTTCAGCAATCCACCGAGGACAATCATGTTGAATGCCTTGGAATTACCCATCTCAGCAGCGGCATCCATGGCATCGATGCGATACACCTTGATGTCCTTGCGGGTGGGAGCTTCGGCTATACCGTAACCGTCGTACATCAGGATACCGCCGGGTTTCACTTTGTTCTCAAACTTTTCCAACGAAGGTTGGTTCAAAATGATGGCCACATCGTATTGGCTGAGGATGGGCGATGATATGCGGTCGTCGCTCACAATGACGGTCACATTGGCCGTACCGCCACGTTGCTCGGGACCATAGGCTGGCATCCATGTAACCTCCTTGTCTTCCATCAATCCTGAGTAAGCCAGAATCTTACCCATAGAGAGCACACCCTGTCCGCCGAATCCGGCTATAATTATCTCTTCTTTCATAATATTTTTTAATATGCTAATATGCCAATTTGCTAATGTGCTAATGAATATTTGGCTCCGCCAATTTGGGGAATCAAAGATTCTAATGTTTTAATTAGGCATTGCTTTTGGCTGTATTTATTATTTTATTTATGATTCTCTTGATGTCTTGCAAATTCTCCAATATCTCTTCTTGAAAAGGATAACTTTCTGCAAATTTGCACAGAAGTAACCAATATTCGGTCTCATCGGCTTCTTTTGCGGCAATTTTCAGTTTGTGGATAAAATCTGCGCGACTTTCGGGGTTTTGTGCTTCGTGTACATTTGCTCCAATGGATGTTCCACATCTCATCAACTGATTGGCTATGACAAACTTCTTCTTATCCTCTAAAATAGAAGTGAACTTTATTATGTCAAGAGCGAATTGAAAACTCTTGTCTAATAAAATATTCCCCGTTTGCATACTTTGTTGGTGTTTGATGCCGAATGGTGATTAGCACATTGGCACATTAGCACATTGGCACATTACTACTTGTCCTTCAAATCTCCTAATTCATAATACTTGAACATATTCTCTTCCATCCACTTGTTGGACTTCTCGGGCGACATCTTCCAACCGGAGTTGCAGGTCGATACAATCTCTACCAAGTTGGATCCTTTGCCGGCCATAGAGTTTTCGAATGCCTTGCGGATGGCCTTCTTTGCCTTACGGATGGCGGCAACGGTGTGTACCGATTGGCGGGTAACGTAGGCTGTACCTTCCAACTGGGCGGCTATTTCGGTCATCTTCAGGGGATAGCCGTGCAGAGCCACGTCGCGACCATAGGGGCAAGTTGCGGTCTTCATGCCCACGAGGGTGGTGGGAGCCATCTGTCCACCGGTCATACCATAGATGGCGTTGTTGATGAAGATGATGGTGATGTTTTCTCCACGGTTCAGTGCATGGATTGTTTCGGCTGTACCGATGCAAGCCAAGTCGCCATCGCCTTGGTAAGTGAATACCAATCGGTCGGGCCACAGGCGCTTGATGGCTGTTGCTACACCAGGGGCACGTCCGTGGGCTGCTTCCTGCCAGTCGATGTCGATGTACTTGTAGGCAAATACGGCACATCCTACAGGCGATACACCGATGGTCTTCTCTTCCATCTGCATCTCTTCAATGACTTCAGCGATGAGCTTGTGCACCACACCATGGCTGCATCCCGGGCAGTAGTGCATGGGCACATCGTTCATCAGGGTCGGTTTCTTGTAAACCAGATTTTCCGGTTTGATGATATCTTCTTTCATAATAATCTTTTTTGTTTGTTGTCAACATTAAAATAGGAATCGGAGGAGAAACTCTGCCAGTTTTACAAATATTGCAGCCGAGCATACATAGATGAACACGTGGTAATCGTCCACCGTATAGTAGCAGATGACTGAGGCTATTGCTCCGATGATGAACACAATGTTCAAAATGCTTCTGATTTTGTAAACGTTCATATTATTCTCTAATCTTAACGGATTGTGTCACATTGCCACATTAGCACATTGGCATATTAGCACATTGCCACATTATCACATTAATTTCTCCTTCAAGGCACACACCACTTCATCGGGGTCGGGCACAATGCCACCCAAGCGTCCGAAGTGTTCTACGGGCACACTGCAGTTTACGGCCAGCTTGATGTCTTCCACCATTTGTCCGGCATTGATTTCTACCGATAGTATTCCCTTCACCTGTTTTGCACGCTCGGCAATCTGCTTGCTGGGGAACGGCCACAGGGTGATGGGGCGCAACAGACCTACCTTGATGCCTTGTGCACGGGCGTCGTCCATCGCCTTTTGGGCAATGCGGGCACATGATCCGAAGGCAACGATGAGGTATTCGGCATCCTCGCAATTGATTTCCTCGTAGCGCACCTCGTTCTCCTCGATGAGGCGGTATTTGGCCTGCAGTTGGATGTTGCGTTTTTCCATTTCGGCGGGGTCAAGCTCCAGTGAGGTGATGATGTTGGGTTGGCGTCCCTTGGTACGTCCGAAGGTTGCCCACGGGCACTCTTTGGCTATCTCCTCCTCTGTGCGGCGGGGCTTGAAGGGAGGGAGCACCACCTTCTCCATCATCTGGCCGATGACACCATCAGACAATATCATGGCCGGGTTGCGGTATTTGAAAGCCAGTTCGAATGAAAGGTCAACAAAATCGGCCATCTCCTGCACTGAGGCCGGAGCCAATACAATGAGACGATAGTCGCCATGTCCGCCACCCTTCACACTCTGGAAATAGTCTGCCTGACTGGGCTGGATGGTTCCGAGTCCCGGGCCGCCACGCATCACGTTGACGATGAGGCAGGGCAGTTCGGCACCTGCAATGTAAGAGACACCCTCCTGCATGAGGCTCACACCGGGGCTTGACGATGAGGTAAGCACACGCTTGCCCGCACCGGCACCACCATATACCATGTTGATGGAGGCCACTTCACTTTCTGCCTGAAGCACCACCATGCCGGTAGTCTCCCAAGGCTTCTGTTCGGCCAATGTTTCCAATACTTCCGATTGGGGAGTGATGGGGTATCCGAAGTATCCGTCCGCTCCGCAACGGATGGCTGCGTGGGCGATGGCTTCGTTACCCTTCATCAATACAACTTCTTTTTCTGTTGCCATTATTTTCAGTTCTTTTGTTTTTAATTCTTAAGTTAGGCCTATCCACCATTCACTGTTAAATAGTAATCAGTAAAACGTAAATGGTAAATAGTAAATACTCTCACTCCTTCACCTTATACACCGAAATGCATCCGTCGGGGCATACAGTTGCGCAAGCCGCACATCCGATGCAGGTGTCATCTTTCACTTCGCGGGCAAAGTGGTAGCCCTTTTTGTTCACTTCTTTAGAAGTCAGCTCCAGTACGTCCAACGGGCAAGCCACCACACAGAGGTTGCATCCCTTGCACCTTTCGGTATCGACTACTGTAGCACCTTTTATTTTTGCCATACTATATAATTATGAATTATTAATTTTGAATTATTGAATACATTGTCCCATCAGCACATTATCACATTGTCCCATCAGCACATTATCACATTGTCCCATCAGCACATTAGCACATTGTCCCATCAGCACATTATCACATTGGCACATTGTCCCATTGTCACATTGGCACATTAGCACATTGGCACATTGGCACATTAGCACATTGTCCCATTGTCCCGTTACTGATTATACATGTCCTTGTTGTAGAACTCCAGTATCTCTATCAGCATACGATGGGCTTCTACGGCAGGGCTTTCAGGATTCAGGCTGATGGCCTCCAAGTAATTGTTCAGCGCCTGTTGCCAGTCACATAGCTTGCGGTAGGCATTGCCACGCAAGTAGTACAGTTCGTCATCCTTGCCATCCTTGCCAATCAGTTCGTCCAACTGGCCTATAGCCTCCTGAAGTTTTCCGTCGCTAATGAGATTCTTTATAGTTTCTTTTGTTTTCGTCATAAGCGGCTGCAAAGTTACACTATATTTCCGATATATCTATCAAAAAGCGAAAAAAGTGGCAAATATTTTGCCACTTTGTTTATTTCATGATGCTTTTGATAGCTTTCCGATTGATGAATGTCTCCAAATTGGTGAAGATTTCTTCTGTCCTGTCAATTGTCTTGCGTCTGAACTTTCCACTCTTTTTGGCCAGCTTGGTTCCCTTTTTGTTCAGTCCCCATTCATTGGTAATCCACTCTTCGGCTTTGTATTTCACTCCACCTTCGCGCTCCTCGTCGTACCAGTAGTGGATGTCGTAGATGTGGGCGACAATCTTTTTGTCATAGCAGTTCAGTTTTATTTTATAGTACAAGCGCGTGCGATCAAGCGAAAGGAATCGGTTGCTGAATACCATCCACTCTTCGGCGCTTGCGGTCACTTCACATGCCTCGTCGTGGGTTGAAATCATTTTGTGGTTAGGCATATCCTTCACTGGAGCATACTGCTCGTTCGCCCATTCCTTCACTGCGGCATAAATGTCGCCTACGTTCATCGGTATTTCAAACTCTTTGGTGAAAATTACGCGGCCGTTCTCTACGGGTACGGCATCCTTGGCCAAATACTTGGCATCTTTTACTTGTGCCACGCCCAGCAGTGGGAGCATGAGCAGCATCATCAGAATCTTTTTCATTGTCAGTTCGTATTTTCTCTTTATTGTTTTAATAAAAAGCAAATGTAGATTATCTTTTCCGAATATCCAAAGCTTTGCTTGTTATTTTATATGTTTTTAAAGGAATGTTCCCATTTCGTGACTGTTCTGCGATTCTTTTTATTCCAAAACGCAGAGGAGTAGAGGCGCAGAGATTCCCTTTTTAGAGTTTGAGAGAGGCTTGGAGAAACAGCCCTCTACGAGCGTTTGGAGGTGTTCCATTGACCGGCTTGTCATTCTGACGATAGGAAGACGAGTTGTTGGACATAGCGAAAAATCTGTAAACGTCAACATAATGGCTATTGCCATTAGCCATCCGCCATAGCTCAATGTCATGCTGACGAAGGAAGCATCTGGGGACGTATGCTTGAGAATTGTTTTGCTGACATTTACAGATTCTTCACTGCGTTCAGACGAGTTGTTGAGGACTTCGTCCGAAAAATGACAAAGCACCGGAAAAGGAAAATCAAAAATCATAAATCATAAATCAAAAAATCATGGAAAAACGAGAGATTTGGAAACTGGTGATTCAGACACTCATCACCATCCTTACGGCCATCGGCACGAGCATCGGGGTGGTGAGCTGTATGTAAGGGGCCTTTCATAATAAAAAACGAGGGTGTGTCATAATTAACTTTTTAGACGCAGATAACGCGGATGACGCAGATTTTTCTTGATTATTATACCCGACCATACCCTAATGAAAAAATCAAAAGAGGTTTTCGATGAGCCGAAAGGGCGAATAAAGGTTATAATTTATCTGCGTTATCCGCGTCATCCGCGTCTAAAGAATGAAAAGAAGGCGC
>JAFXDG010000077.1 GCA_017521285.1 Bacteroidaceae bacterium
CCTCATGGCAGGTGCCCAGAATGCCATTAGCATTCATCAGAAAGACGGAAAGGTAGCCAATTTTGCCTTCTCCGAGAAACCCATAGTGACGTATGCCGACAACCAGCTGGTCATCACCACTACCAAGACCTCTGTGCAGTACCCGCTGTATATGTTGCAGAAGATTGGCTTCCAGCTGACGGATGCAACCGCTATTGAGCAGGTGAAGCCCGATGCCAAGTTCCGTTTCACCGACGGCACCCTGTATATCAGCGGTGGCGACCCGGGCTCACAGGTCGTCATCTACGACATGCGAGGCATGACAGCTGGACAATACCGCATCGATGATGCTGGCAATGCCGTCATCTCCCTGCAGAGTCTCAGCAAGGGACTTTATATCGTCAAGACCAACCATTTCACCTTTAAATTCACGAAATCATGAAAAAGCTATTCCTACTCCTCATTCTCGTCCTGTCAGCAGCAACGATGTTTGCTGACGACGTCACTCTGGAGCAGGCTCTCCAGACCGCCCGCCAGTTTGCCAAGCACGAAGTCTCCAAGAGTCCCAAGGCTCGTGCAGTATTAGCCGCCGCCACCCCCCGGCTCGCCTATAGCGAGAAGTCGAAGATAGTAGGCAAGGACAATGTCTATGTCATCAACTTCGGCAACGACCAGGGCTTTGTGGTCGTGTCGGGTGAGAGCGGCACCAGCGACGAGATATTAGGCTACTGCGACCATGGCGCGTTTGAGTATGAAAAGGCTCCGGTGCAGCTGAAAGGGCTGTTGGGTTACTATACCACAGCCATCGACTCGCTGAGAAAAAATCCGGCACTGGCCGTGAGAAAAAGAGCTGCCCAGAGTTGGCCAAGCTATTTGGGAAATGTTATAGTGGAGCCCCTGCTCACTACACAATGGAGTCAATGGGCACCTTATAATAATCTCTGTCCACCGGGATGTCCGTCAGGTTGCGTCCCAACAGCAGTCGCTCAGATTATGCGTTATTGGAGATGGCCAGATGTAACACGCGAAAAAGTTTATGGAGAAGATTTCTCTGGTCACACCTACGACTGGGATAACATGATAGACAACTATGAAACGACCGGATATACGGCTAAACAGGCTGAAGCTGTAGCACACCTGATGGCAGATGTCGGAAAGGCACTTGGTACCGTTTACGGCTCTGAAGGAAGTGGGACCGGTACAGACTTTTTGCCCCTTGTTTATAATTTCAAGTATCATAAAGGCAATGCATACCATGAGAATCTTATAGAGGTAATGAAAACGGAGCTCGACGAAAATCGCCCCATGCTGTATAGTGCGGGTTCTACGTTAGGTCGTGAAGGTCACGAACTCGTTGTTGACGGCTATACATCAAATGATTATTTCCATTACAATTATGGATGGGGAGGTAGTTACGATGGATTCTATAAAGCAACCCTTATCCATGAGTTTTCAGTGGGACCTTCTGTCGTTACAGGTATTTATCCAGAAGACTCTGAAATCGTCAAACTGAACGATTTCAAGTACATGCTATATAAAAACGGCACCGCTACCATCATAGGATATTTTCCTGAAGGAATAGACGAAGACGACGATCCTATGACTCATGTTGAAAAAGAAAACGGTGAAGTCGTAATCCCTGCCACTGTCGAGCATAATGGTTTATCCTATAAGGTTATACGCATTTGCCAACGTGCATTCTTTAACAAAGGTCATTTCACCAAGATGACCCTTGGCGAGAATATCGAGGCAATAGATTTCTATGCCTTCGTGTATAGCACCATTGACGAACTGGTGCTGAGCGACAAGATGGAGATAGTGCCCGACCAGGCTTTCCAACTCACCAACATCAAGAAACTGACCATCGGCGCCTCTGTGAAGCGCATCGGTAAGAAGGCATTCTATCAGTGTCCGTTGACCACCGTCGTCTGCAAGAGTCCTGCTTTTGAGGCCGACGACCAGGCCTTCAGCAATCCTACAGGCGGCACCATCGACGATGGCGAATGGCTGGCACACATCACCCGCCTTGGCAGGGAGGCACTGGCAGTACGCACCTTTAAGAACGTGCCTAATTTCGCCCTGTTGGAGGAAGTGGGCTCACGTGCTTTTGCCAGTTGCACCTTCCCCGAAGAGGAATTTGTGGTACCCCCGAAGCTCAAGTCTATTGAGCCCGACGCCTTCTGGGGCGCACCATTGTCGTTCTTCAAGGTGGAAAACAATCCCTATTTCCTCTGTTCTCCCTACAGTCAGGAATTCCTCTGCAACAGCAATGGCACCTGCTTGCTGATGACTGTGAACTCAAGAAGGTTTGGGCTGGATATGCCCGAGACAGTGGTCAGAATGGAACCCAGATGCATCCGTAATAATCTTAAAATTGAGATACCCGCCCATATCATCGACATGGAAGGTGCCTACAAGGACGTCACCTCGCTCAGCTATCTGAGATGTATGGCTACCGTACCACCAGAGATTACCGATGAGTCGTTCAACGACAAGATATTCGACTACGACCCCACGCTGTATGTGCCGATGGGCACGGCCGAACTCTATCGGAATGCTCCCGGCTGGCGCAGGTTCAACCGTATCTTCGACGAGTTGGAGTATGCCCCGATGGATGCACCCGGCAAACAGTATTTCATGGTGGTGAACAGCACCGATGAAGAGCAGCACCGTGTGAACATCCCCGTGAACGAGATTAAGAGCATGGAGGTGAGCGAGGACGGCAAGCAGGTGATTATCAAGCGCAGCGGCAAGGAAGACCTCGTCACCTCGGTAGCTGCCATCGACAGCATTGAATGGATACCCGGCTTTATCTTTGAGAATGCCGAGATATTCGATATCAACCAGGACAACCTCACGGTAGAGGCTCAGAAGTGCCAGATACGCTTTGACCCGACGGTGATTGACAGCGACGTGCAGCTCTGCGTGCGCAACTCGATACTGAAGCCCCATGCTATGGAGGGTGTGGTCGATGGCTTTGCAATCGACCTGAGCCTGTCGGACGGCAGCCACGAGCTGACGGGAACAGTAGACATCACCATCCCTGTATCGGATACAAGCAAGAAATACGGTGCTGCCTACTATAATGAGGAAACAGGCGAGTGGGACCCCGTCTATTACGAGTTTGATAAAACGGCCGGTACGTTCACCATCTCTACCAACCACCTCTCGACGTACGGTTTCTTTGTGATAGCCAGCCCAATGCTCTCATACAGCACCCTAAGCCTCATAAAGTTGGCTGATTTGGACAATCTATCGTCAGGTCCTATAGACCAGATGGCAGGCAAGCTGCTCGAAGTCATAGCCAGCGACGATCCTGAATGGGAGATGAAATGGCAGGCCACCAATGATATGGGACTGTGGCAGAGCATCGGGCTCGACGTGCTCTATAGTGCCGCTAACGGCACCTTGGAGGCAGTATTGGGATACAAGCCTTTTGCCGAACAGATAGACAATGCTGTGGAGGCGATGGGCTATCTGGGAACCTTCATGAATGTGGTCAACGTGGCACGAGCCGACCTGAAGGGTGACCAAATCGGCGTGGCATCAGGTACGCTCAAGACCATCCTCGGCCACTATGGCGGCGTGGCAAGCCAGTTCATCGGCACCACCGCCTTTACCGCATCGATGGCTACGGTAGCGGCTATCAGCATTGCCCTCGATAAGTTTGGCACTATGGTACAAGAGCGCAAGATTGACCTCTATCGTGAAGCCTACGATATATACTACAGCCCAATAAGAAGCAAGGCAGTTGTATCAGGCACCTCGAAGTATGGTCAGAAATGGTGCTACACCTTGAAAGACTGGTTCGACATCTTCTATAAAGCTTTCTCCAACCCCGACAAGACAAATACGCAGTTAGACAGCTACATCGAGGCCGTGGTACGCGACTATTGCGACCGTTTCTGGAATGACACCGATGCCCAAGCTATGTGCGTGGCAGAGGCAAAAGCCCAAGGACTCTCCTCATGGTTCTATCCTGACGAGTACACCCGCAAGACCATCAGCGACGAATACTTTGCCGAACTGATGAACGGCCAGCTGGTCAGCGTCATCCAGTCAGTCAGAAACCACGTAAAGGTAGATGCCTTCAACCGGTATTCAGCCGAGGCAAAACACCTGACAAAACTGATGAATACCAATATAGGCCTGCAAATCCTGGATAAGTCTGTCAAGGAAGGCGAGGTGTCGAAATATGCCGACCACACCATCCGATTCACCTATATCCCCAACTCGCTGTCAGACCCCAAGCGTCTTGAGAAAACGATAAATGAGCAGGGTAGGGCCAAAATAGGCTATTTCACGCAGTATGCCCTTATCGTTCATGATATCCCCACACGTCTGACGCTGATTGACCCCAAGGGTAAGGAAGTGGCCGACTATCCCTTCACCATCTCGAACAAGAAGGGCACACAGGTTATCGAGGTCGACCTCTCTACTGGCGGCGTGGAGGTGGAGAATCCACATCTGGACGGACTGGAACTGACCTACGATCCAGATTCTGTCGTGTACCTTGCAGATGACAGAAATCATGGAGCAGGAGTTGGATACCCCATAACGCGCATCTTCTTAGACAACAGAAATAATAAGAAGGCACGATTTGAAACGGAGATTGAAAAATTCTTCAACCGTCACGATTTTGTCTCTGTAGATCCTTATGGCAACATCAAGATAGGAGATGACATCGCTGGCAAGTTTGAGGACAATGGCTTAGAGGCAACGGGTAAGTTCGTCATTGATACGAATTATAATTTCAAAGAACAAACTATATACGATTGTCTGAAAGTACTTAACTCGCCAGGGTGGTTTGATGAAGTTGGTGATATATTCCGACCGTTCAGCGGTACGTTAAACCACAAAATACTATGTCAGTACACCATCACACGCCCAAGTGTGGATAGCAAGGAATACGAGATTACCTACGTGGGTGAAGGTACTTATTCCCTCCAGGCGGAGGTTCTTGAATATATTATCGGTCTTACAGCACCGGATAATGTAGAAATTGTACCTGCTCTAAATATTTCTGAAAGTGACATCCACACCACGTCTATCAATGGCGAGGGTAAGGTGCAACTGAAGTACTCCACCAAGATCACCCCTTAACCTTCGGGGAGCGAAATATTAAGTGAAACTTAATTCTATACCACAGAGGCACAGAGACACGGAGTTCTAAGCCTCTGTGCCTCTGTGGTGAGTTATATAGAAGAATATTAATCATAAACGCAAAGATATGAGAAAACGATTACTCTTACTGATGCTCATTGCCATGCAGAGCGTGGCATTGATGGCACAAGAAGCCCGCCCCCAACTCGTGGTGTGGCTCAAGGGAGGCGAGAAAGCCTACTTCGACCTTGACAAACTGCCGGAGACCAGCTTCGGCGACGGTTTGCTGACAATCAAGAGCAGCACTTCGACCGTGTCGTATCAACTTGCCAACGTCTTGCGCTACACGTACCTGAACGTGCAGTCGACAGGCATTGATGACATGCCATCGGCGTATGGCGTGAAAATCAGCGAGCTGGGTGAGGCCATCACCTTCCGCAGCCTGAAGCCCGGCACCATTGTCAGACTCTACAGTCTTGGCGGAATGCTTCTTGAGGAGCATACTGCCCAGGATGCCGAACCGTTGACCATCACCCTGCGAAGCTATCCTTCGGGTGCGTATGTAGTGAAAGCAGCCAATGAAACCATTAAAATGTTGAAGCCATGAAGACGATATATCACTTTAGAACGGCAACCAATCTGCTGTTGCGTCCCTTTGCGCTGTTAGCATTGTTAGCAGCCCAGTTCTCAGTATTCACCACGGAAGCGAAAGCCCAGGCTGAGACCGATGCCTTCTACATCTACCAGAACGACGGCCACTTTGACGGTTTCTTCTACGAGGATGTGCAGAAGATTACCTATTCGTTTCTCGACACCCTCGGCGTGGAGCACGACGACTATGTATCGCAGGAGATTGTCACTGCCGACTCTACCTACCGCATCATGCTCTCGGCCATCGACTCGGTGGGCTTCGTGCAGCCACAGGTGAAATACAATCCCCGCTTGCGCCTCGTCTCGGAAGACCAGTTGTTTGCCACGCTGATCAGCCATGATGAGGAATACGAGAACCTCGTCTTCGCCGGCAGCACCCCCGAAGCCCTGCGGCCCAGGGTTGGCGATGTGTTTGCCTCGTTTGATATAGAGAACGGCTGGAGCGGCAAGGTGACCGAAGTAGGCAGCGCCGGAGGCAATATCACCGTGAAATGCGCCCCCATCGACGAAATCACCGATATCTTCCAGCAGTTTGTCATGGTGGAACAATATGACGGCAACCGCAGTGGTCAGCTGATTCGCCGCCGTGTGGCAGGACGTCCAGACCTGACGGTGAACAATGCTCCCCGCCGTGCTGAAGGCACTTGGCAGGGCGACCTCTTCAACTTCTCTTTAAGCGGCCACGTTCCCCTTTATGCCAGAGATAACCTGAATATCACGATAGACCCCACCATCGAGGGCAAGCTCCACCTCAAGACCGCGTGGAACCTCTCGCTCTTTGGCGATAAATACATCGGCATTGAGTCGCAGCTCGACTTCGGCGTTGGTTTAGGCTTCACGGTAGACGGACTGATCAAGGAATTCTTCCCTGGAGGCATCGGCGGATTGCTCGACGGCGTACCTGTACCGGCTACGTTCCCCCTCATTTATCTCGACATTACCCCCGATGCCTTCATCCGTGGTGATGCCCACATCAAGTTCTCGGCACAGGCACCCAAGTTGAAGGGTGGCATGTGGTCGAAACTCGAAATCAACAACTGGTGGCCCTCAATGTCTGTCGGTCTGGGTAATCCTAATGGCGACGCCAACTGGGACGCAACGGAGGAAGGCAGCGAAGGCCTCTCTGTAGAACTCAACGGCTTCATACAGGCCGGCATGCTGTTCCCCATGAAGTTCAAGAGTCTTCCTGTCCTCAAGAAATTGTTTGCCGCTGACATC
>JAFXDG010000078.1 GCA_017521285.1 Bacteroidaceae bacterium
CAGGGCCACGAGGAGGAAGATGCCGACGTATATCCACCACGGGATAGAGGTCTGCACCACATATTGCTCCAGCCACGGCTTCATGCAGGCATAGCCGATGGGGAAGGCCACGAGAGCGGCCACTCCTTGCAGCGCCATGTATTCAACGATGAACATGTCCAAGATGTCTTTTGTCGTAGCACCGAACACCTTGCGTACGGCAATCTCTTTCCGGCGTTGCTCACAGGTGAGCATTATCATCGACCACACACCGAACAGGGCGATGAGGATGCAGACGATGATGATGACATTGAGGAGCGTTTGCAGGTTGTTTTCTGACACCAGCATGGGAGCATAGTAGTCATCATAAGTCCACGGCTCTACAGTTCCCCCCTCCTGCTCTTTATAGTAATCAATAATCTTTTGCCGCAACGACGACCATGTGCCGGGCTTGAACTTGAAATGTACTTCACCTCTATTATCCATATTTATGAACGGATAAGCAACAATGGAAGGAACTGCCTTTTCGGTCGGTGAGCCGTTGAGGATGTCCTTATAGACTCCTATGATAGTAAATCTTTCCCCCCTTTCTGTAATGAAACTTTTGCCGACAGGATCTTCCCATCCCAAACGGCGGGCGAACGATTCGTTGATGCACACATTGCCATATTCAACAATGCCATTCCTTACTATAGATCCTTGACCGCTACCATAATCCCCCGGACGAGGCCAACGCCCTTGCAACAAGGTCAATCCATAGAATTGGGCAATTGTTTCATCTATTCTCTCTTTGCCCACTCCAAAATCCTCATTCAGTTGCGGATTCTCTTTTTGCCTGATTTTATAGAAGAGGTGGCTATAACTTATTGGGAATATGGGTCTCACTATAGCTATGGCCGTATCCACCTCAGGTAGTTGGTTCAGGAATGAAAGGACTTTTACAGCTTTTTGCTCATGCCGGAAATAAGAGAGAGTCCCCCGATTCTCGCGTTCGAAGCCGATGTCTCCGTGACGCAGGGTGTCAATCTGTTTCATCATCACCACCACACAGAAGATGCAGAAAATAGAAATGCTTATCTGCACCCCCGTGCTGATACGGCGGAAAATTTGGTAACGCATGAGCCCGTTCACACCAACAATGCCGCTCAGCAACGACTGGCGCTGGAAATACATGATGACGGGAACGGACACCAACAGGGAAAGCAGCAATACGACGGCAAAGTAGATGGCCGTTTCCTGATAGATGTACTCCGGGTTGACGGGAAGTTGGGACATTTGGAAGAACCAATCCATGGACAACTCCATTGTGACCAACCCGAAGGCGAGTGCGATAACCAACAACAGGCCATATTCGGTGAGGAATTGTACCGTCAGATTCCACCTCGATGCACCGAATACCTTACGCAAAGCCATCTCGCGCCTGCGGATAAAGAGACGGTTGATGAACAGGGTCAGGTAGTTCAACAAGCCACACACAATCAACAACAGGCTGGCCACGGAGAACAGATAGATGTGATTCACCTGGAATTTGGCCGTATCATTGTATTGTTTGGTGTAATGTCGCATCCGGGTAATGGGAAGAACTTTCAGATTCCAATTCAGTTCATAGTAAGGATTATCCCTATTTATCATCATGTTCCACAATTTGTTATACACGGTATCGGTCTTTGCCGTGGGATGATACCGCATGACACAGGTTGCTCCTCTGTTACCCCATTCCTCATATCGTTCAGCCGAAATTTTACTCAGCAAATCCATGGGGAAATTGCTGTGATTGTCCCAACTCTTGAACACTGCTGTGACCATGCGTGTACGTTCAGTCTCATTGTATTCATCGACCAATTCTTTGCCAATGGGCGATTCGTCGCCCCATAAGTGACGAGCCAACCTGTCACTGACGGCCACTTGACCTTCGTCATGCATAAAGCCCGAATTACCCTCCAAAAGCTCCATACCAAAGATGGACAAGAAGTTTTCATCGAGCAACAGATGTTCACGGAAATAGTTCTTCTGATTCACAGGTTTGCAAAATGTTCCTTGGAAAAGGGTGTATTCCGTAATCTCGGGGATTTGCTCCAGATATTCCACTTTTATTACCTCTTCATCAAGGTAGAGATATCCATCCAACAGAATGGTGTAGAGGCCGTCCGCATCCTTATGAAACGCATCGTACGTCATTTCATACTTTATCCACATGCTTGCCAGTGCGAAGCAGGCGAAGCCGATGGCCAGGCTGACGATGCTGACTACGGATTGCAGGCGGTATTTGGTGAGTTGTTGCCAGGCAAGGTTCAAATAGTGTCCAATCATGGTAAGTTGTATTCATTTCTTCAATGTTGCAAAGGTACGATTAATAAGTGAACTGGGCAAGGGAAAGTTTTTCTTTCTTGTTTTTCTTCCTGATAGTTGGGATGCCCTGGGGAAGAAACCTTGAATTTGCCAGGCTTGTCAATAAAATGTAAGGTAATCGGTTGGATTTGTTGAAATGTGCAAAGCATTTTTATAAATGACTTGCTCATTTCTTCATTTCACGTCGCGAAATGTTCATTTCACGACGTGGAATGAGTATTCCAAAGCGTGAAACAGTCATTTCGCGACGTGAAATAAAAAAGTGAGCAGGTATGTTCAGAGAAAACGCATGAATTAAAACACTTTTAGCCAGCTGATTAATAAACCTCTAAGATAATCTTCGTCCCATGCGGCTTTCATTCTTTTTCTTTTTATGGAAGCTTTCTTGTCTTTGTGGGGTTGGTTCTTCAATATGTTCAGTGCCATCTTGTTTATCAGGGAATAGTTCTGCGCCGAGTTCTTCCTTTTCCTGTCATCATCTTCATTGAACGTTATGTCCAGTTGCCAATGCAGTCCGTTTTCAATTCCCCAATGCTTTCTTTTGAATTGGAGGATTCTTTCGGGGTCATTATCCAACGAAGTGATGAAATAATGCCTTTCGCACGTATCTTCTCCTGTACGTTTTTCAATCCTCCAGTTGTCGATGAATCCGAATGTGCGTACCCCTTCCCATTCCTTAAAGACCTTTCCCAGATAATACAGGTCGGAGCAGGTGCGGCATTTGCGGTTCACAATGAGTCCGTGCCCTTCTTCCCTTTGGGAAAATTCTTTCACGTATTCATTTTCCCGGTTATTCTCTACGGCTTCCATGGCATCTTCAATCCGTTTCATGAGGGTCGGCTGGTTTCCTTTGACCTCAAAGAGGTAATCAGCCTGTTTTCCTATGATTTGTGAAGCTATCTGCTTTTGTGTGCCGATTGCGTCGATTGTTATCACATCCCCTTGGGAAAGTTCCAGACTGTCCAGTAATCTGGGAATGGCGACAATCTCATTCTCTTTACAGTCCACCCTTTCCTGGCCGATGGACAGGCACTGGTCAACGAGAAAGGCACTGACCAGATGCAATTTTTCCATTGCTCCGGCCTTTCCTTTTGGAATGCGGAAGCCTTCACTGTCATATTCCGCCCTCTCATTCATTGCACTACAAATGGTCTTTCCGTCAATGGCTATCTGCCTCCCCATACCCGTATTTTTTTCCCTGTCATTGTCCTGTCCATATCCCTCTTCCCAATCCGTCTCCATGGATTTGCGCATTGAATGGGCCCAATCCCTGTAACAGCCTTCAAGCGCAGAGGTGCTGATAAGGCAGAAGAATCTCCTTATCGTATCATGTGAGGGGCTTTCCGTTAAATCGGGAAAGAATGACCTGAGAAAATCCAATCTGGCTTCAGCGAAGTCTGCTATCTCATTCCAGGTCTGACAATTTGCGAAAACACCGAGCAGGGCCGACATCATGATTACCGGTGCCGGATGCACCACTTTTGCCAATTGTCTCGGGTCAATACTTGTGACGGCATCAGACATACTTTCAATGTGTCTCTCCAACTCTTCACGCAATAGAAAATCTTTAGCTACTTTATCCATAATAAATTGATTAACAGTTTGTAAAGATACTAAAACTTCCGGACATGGACAAATATTTGAGTCTCTTTTATACAGTTCAGGCAAACTTTTTTTGCACTATTTCTGAATACTATGACAAGCCTTCAATAATGGTTTGTCATGGAAGAACAAACTTGGAATTATTCTGGAGAATTCTTAAAAAGAGCCAAAATAATTATTTCGGACAAACAAATATTGTTGGAAAATAGAGAATTATCATTCATGCGTTTTCCCTGCAGGTATGTTTGCGATTTTCCTTTGTATGTTAATGGTTTCTTGTCTGTCAAAAATAAAATTAGGCGCGGATTACGCGGATTACACGGATTTATATTTTACTTTATTATCAAAAAGCTATAATTTATCCGTGTAATCCGCGTAATCCGCGCCTAAGAAAATCGGAGTCTCTTCACGCCCGCATCAATGAGCGCGGAAGTTCCATTTCGAGTTGTCGGTATTGAAGTCCCATTCAGCCAATGTGGGGGTACTGTCGGCGATAGAGTAGAGCACATACTTGGTGTTCAAGCCCTGCTGTCCGGGGATAGCCTTGGGCATGATGCGGAATGTGCCGTCGATAGCCTGCTCGATGCGCCAGAGTTGTTCGTCGGCTCCGTTGAACTCGGCAGCTGTGCTCAGTTCCAAATCGGCAGTAGCAGCCAAGGCACGGTTGGTACCTTCGATAACAATCTTGTAGTAAGGGCCGCCCAAATAACCGCCGGCTTCAGCCACTGGAGTGATGGTCCAACGCTGGTGGGGACGGAACATGTAGTCACCGATGCGCACGGGGATGTCACCCTTTGGCCATGTATCGATAACCTCTTCCAACTTTTGGGTAGCGATAGGCTTCACGGGTGTGTTGTTGTTGGCTCCCCAGAATCCCTGACGCTGATGTTGTTGGCGTACGAAATCGACAGCCAGTTCGAGGGCATAGCCACGACGCTCTGATTCAATTTCGAACGTGCCACCCTTGAAGCGGTCGCCTGCCACGGGCCAACCTTTCTTCCACAGCAAGGGACGGATACCCAGCACGCTGCGTCCGCTCTGTCTGTAGTCTGCCTCGTAGTGGCACGACATGATTTCGATTCCCTCGTCGATGACGGTGCGTCCGAAGTGTCCGGGGCCTGTCACACTGTCGCCGGCAGCAATCACCATGCGTCCGCCACCGTGATACATGTCGCGGCCTACATTGTCGAGGTAGGGACCGGTAACGGTGCGCGAGCGTCCGACAACAATGTTATAGGTAGAGTTCACTCCGTCGCAGCAGGTGCCGTGGGTACCGAGCAGGTAGTACCAACCGTCGCGGTATATGAGGTCGGTAGCTTCGCAGTCAATGGCAATGTCACGCTCCTTGTTTCCCTTCACACGTTCGCCTGTGTTGGGATCCAACTCAATAAGGCGGATGGTGCCGAAGTATGTACCGTAGCACACCCACAAGCGGCCCGTTGTGGGGTCGAGCAATAGCCCCGGGTCAATGGCATCGTTGTCCTCCAATCCGTCTGATGCTGCCACTTCGACAGCGTCGGTATATTTGAAATCGGGTGAATTGGGGTCGAGTGTCTTGTTCCACATGGTGAGGATGCGTCCGTTGTGTCCGCCGCCCAATCCGCCACCGGTGGCTCCGTAGATAACCAGATAGCGGTCGCCAATCTTCATGGCATCGGGGGCAGCACCGCCACCAGGGCGTACGGCTCCGCCTTTCCATGTCCAACCGTCTTCGGAGATGAGGCCTCCGCCGCCGGTTCCGAAGGTGTAGTACTTGCCATCGCACTCAACGATGGTCGATGGGTCGTGGATGAAGGGTTGTCCCACTTGGGAGAATGCTGTGGTGAGCGAAAGGCTCAGCAGGGTGAGGGTGGATGTTATTTTGTTCATGATTGTTTTATTTATTATTGGGAAGTTCAGGAGTTCAGGAGTTCAGACAATAGTCATGTTCCTGAAGAGTGCACGGAGCGCAGCAGAAGTATTGTCTGAACTCCTGTAACTTCTGAACTCCTGTAACTCCTAATGAATACTGATTTACTTTATCTCAAATCCTGTTACCGGTTTCTCATCTTCATCAATGAAGCGTACGCAGAAGTCACTCATGCCCGGACCATTGATGACGGCACCGCGCAGAATGTTGAGTCCCTTCTTCAGGGTGATGCGGGGCGATACGGCATCGTCCTTCACCATGCGGCGGTCGCCTGAGAGGAGGAGAACCTCTTCACCATTGAGCCACCACATTGAGGCTGAGTTGGAGCCTACGGCCAGACGTACGTCCTTGATCTCTTCGGGACAATCAATCACGGTGACAGCCCAGAAGAGCACGCCATAAATCTGTTTTTGCAATCCGTCGGCAAAGCGGAAGAGTTTCACGTTGAAGCGCTCGCTGTCCAGCTTGTGCCATGTCAGGCGCTGCTTGCCGGCCTTTACCTTTTGGCCGTCTTCGGGCAGGATGGTGAATTGGTTGGGGAAGTACTCGGTGTTGAAGTGCTCGCGCAGATAACTGTCGGTGAACACCGTGTTCGAGCGGTTGGGCTTGTCAATCGGTTCGAGCAGTGACCAACGGCGGATGAATCCTTCGCTGTCGGGCTTGGCCGGTGTGGCCGAAGCAGCGGTGAAGTACTTCTCAGGTGTCTTGAACTGCAACCAGTCGATGCTTGCACCTTCGCCTTCGCAAGAGATGTAGAGATTGGTTACTCCCTTTGGAATGTAGTTCAACTGAGCGGTTACAGCGTGCCATTGTCCTACATAGCTGCGACGGCGCATCATCGTACCGCCATTGTTGCCACCTTCGGGTTCAACTTGTAATTTAAGGGTGGCAATCACCTTACCGCTCTTGTTGTTCTCGCGGATGACAATCTTTGTGTTCTTGTCAGCCTTTACATTGGCAGTCATGTAAGCCTTGCCGCTGATGTTGCTGAAATCAACATCGTTGTAGGTCAGCCATGCACCCTTCTTGGGGAGCTTCACTTCCCAACCACGGAACGTGTTGGTGGTGTCGAGGTAAGCCAGTTCCACTCCGTTGGCAGCAGCACTGTAGCGGTCAACATCGATGCGTGAGTTGGCTTGGTTGATACCTACACCGCGCAATGTGGGCTTCACCTCCTGAATGGTTCCGTCAGCATTGAAGTACAACTTTTCAATCTGGGCAGAACGACGCTTGTCATCCTTGGGAGAGTAAGCATTGTGGTGATAGAACAGATACCATTGACCTTTATAATTGACGATACTGTGATGATTTGTCCAGCATCCGTTTGCGTGCTCGGCCATGATGATTCCCTTGTATTCGTATGGACCCATGGGATTCTTGCTCATGGCGTATGCGAGAACTTCGGTGTTTTCTCTCACGTATGGATAGGTCAGATAATAGTTGCCGTTGTACTCGAAAGCAAATGGCCCTTCTGCCTGGCGGTTAGGCAAGTCTTTGAGACAGTTTACGCCCACCATCTCCATTTCGCGATTACCCCACTTGACCACTTCTTTGGGATTGTCGTCAGCAAGTTCCTTCATGTTATCCTTGAGTTTGGCACAGCGGCCTGCCCCCCAAAAGATGTAAGCATTGCCGTCTGAAGCAAGGAGCACACACGGGTCGATGCCATTGATGCCCTTGATTGGTTCCGGTTCGGGGATGAATGGTCCTTCCGGATTGTCTGCTATGGCAACACCGACACCAAAGCCTCCACCCTTCGCTGGAGCGGATGGGAAATAGAAATAGTACTTCCCGTTTCTGTAAACGCAGTCAGGCGCCCACATAGAATAAGAGTTGGGTCTTACCCAAGGCACTTTATTCTGGGTGACAATCACACCATGGTCCTGCCAGTTCACCAGGTCTTCAGAAGAGAACACGTGATAGTCTTCCATACTGAACCAGTCTTGACGAGTACCTTCAGGGGGGAAAATGTCGTGCGACGGGTACATATATACCTTATTATTAAATACGCGCGCGGTAGGGTCCGCTGTAAATTGCCCGCTGATAACGGGATTCTGTGCCGCAGCAGTAAGCGGTACAGAAAGCAGGAATAGCTTCAGAATTTGTTTCATGTTAGATTCTTTTTAGAGTTATCTTGTTGCAAATCTACAGAAAACAATCTATAGAAAAGAGAAAAAAAGTATCAAAATTGGCAAATGTAACGTAAACTAAACCATCTGCAACAATTTAGCAAGCGCCAATGGAAAAGAAAGCCTACTTTTGCAATGTTTTTAAGATAAAGGAGTTTATCGGAGAGAAAAACAGTGTTCTGAGTGAACAAATCCAACTTTCGTTGGTATTATAGAACGATAGTTTAGTTATGGAATTAGTTATATTAGTTGTTTTTATCTCAAAATGGTATTAGTTTAAGTAAATTCCGGGTTCATGCCTTGTGAAAGGCGTGGACCCACTTTTTTTTACCCAAACCTGTGAAAAATAGGACGAAAGAAGGGAAGTGGAAACAGATTCTAAAATGTTTTGCAACAAAAAGCAAAGGATTTTCGGAATATATATTGTATTTTTGCGAATCATAATACCGGAAATCAATATCATAATCAAATAAAAAGAGAAAATATGACGAAAAAGTATGCAACATTGTGCCTTGCACTGATGGCTTTTGCCTCAGCCCGGGCCGAAGTGATTGTCAGCAGTCCCGACGGACGTATCAGTGTGGATTTTGAAATGAAGGATGGCAAACCGACCTATTCTGTCCTCTACGACGGACAGGTGGCCATTGAACCTTCAGCCCTTGGATTGAAGACCAATATGGGAGACTACACACAGAACCTGACTTGGGATAAGACGAAGGAACTGACAGGAGAAGTGGTGGGAAGCTATATCCTGCCCAGTATCAAAGAAGGTCAGGAACACAACTACAAGTATAACAAACGGACATTGCAACTGGCGAGAATTCCGCGTCCGGCAGCTGAGGGCAATAATAACCGCCCCCAAAGAAGACGAGGAAATAATGGCCCGGTTATGGAGGTTGAGTTCTGTGTGAGCAATCGCGATGTGGCTTTCCGCTACACGGTGCTGACTCAGGGCGAGACCCGCAGTTGTGTGATTACCGAAGAGGCTTCCACTTTCCAACTTCCCGATAATGCACTCACCTTTATGCCTCCGCAGAGCAATCCGATGACAGGCTTTGCCCGCACCATGCCCAGTTACGAAACCAAATACACTCTTGGCGAACCCGTAGGAAAGAACGGATGGGGCAATGGCTATACCTTCCCCTGTCTGTTTGAAGTGCCCAATGCTGAAAAAGAGAAAGCTCTGTGGGTACTGGTGTCAGAAACAGGTACCGATGGCAACTATGTAGGTTGTCGTCTGTTGGGTGGAAACGGTGGTGAGTACCGCATCGGCTTCCCGATGGAAGGCGAGTTGAACGGCTGGGGAAGCACTACGGTGCAGATGGCTCTTCCCGGCAAGACTCCGTGGCGCACCATCACCGTAGGTCACACACCGGCCAACATCATCGAAACTACTGTCACTTGGGACCTCGTGGAAGCAAAATATCCAGCCAGCAAAGACTACTCCAAGGACTACGGCAAAGGCATGTGGTCATGGATTATCGGTATGGACTCCAGCTGTAACTTCGACGAGCAGAAGCGTTACATCGACTTTGCCGCTGCCATGGGCTACCGTTCTCTGTTGGTTGATGCCCTGTGGGATGTGCAGATTGGCCGCGAACGCATTGCCGAGCTTGCCCGTTACGGTAAGTCTAAGGGCGTTGGTCTCTATTTGTGGTACAACAGTAATGGAAGCTGGAACGATGCTCCCCAGTCACCCAAAGGCATTATGAATAGCTCTCGCGAACGCCGTAAGGAAATGAAGTGGATGCAGGAGACTGGTATCCTCGGTATCAAGGTTGACTTCTTCGGTGGTGACAAACAGCCCGTGATGCAACTCTATGAAGACATCCTCACCGATGCCAACGATTTCGGTATCATGTGTATCTTCCACGGATGTACGCTGCCTCGTGGATGGGAGCGGATGTACCCCAACTATGTGGCTTCTGAAGCTATCCTTGCTTCTGAAAACCTCCACTTCTCACAAGGTTTCTGCGATGAAGAGGCTCGCGATTGTGGTGCTATGTACCCCTTCACCCGTAATGCGGTAGGTTCTATGGACTTCGGTGGTTCAGCCCTCAACAAGTTCTATAGCGCTTCCAATGACCGTGGCTCACGCCGTGTGACCAGTGATGTATATGCTTTGGCCACAGCAGTCATTTTCCAAAGCCCCGTGCAACACTTTGCTTTGGCTCCCAACAACCTGACCGATGCACCTGCCTACGCTATCGATTTCATGAAGAGCGTTCCTACCAAGTGGGACGAAGTTCGTTTCATTGACGGTTATCCCGGCAAATACATCATCATGGCCCGTCGCTCTGGTGACAAGTGGTACATCGCCGGTGTGAATGCTATGGAGACTCCGTTGAAGCAGACGTTGACATTGCCCATGCTTGAAGGCAAGAGCACCGTCAGCCTCTACCAGAATGGCGAAGTGAAACCCGTCAAGGTGACTAAGAAACAGACCGTCAAGATTGAGATTCCGACCAATGGCGGAGTGGTGATTGTAGAATGATTTTTGAAAAATGATAACAACCTTATATGAAAAAACTAATTCTTTCCCTCATTGCCCTGCTGTGCCTTACTACTGTGCAGGCCGCTGAGCAATTTGTCAGCTTCGTGAAGCAAGCTGATGCCATCAATATTACCAATGCGACCATTGGTTACAGTGAAAACGAGTATGAAGGCGTGAAAATCGCCATCAAGAATCTGCAGACCGATATGCAGAATGTGTTGGGCAAAACTCCCGCCCTTGTTGAGAAAGAGGGTGGGGCAGCTACCATCCTTGTGGGAACAATCGGCAAGAACAAGGCCATCGATGCCTTGAAGTTGGCCGACTTGAAAGGCAAACGCGAGAAGTTCATCATCACCACCACTCCTGAAGGACAAGTGGTGATTGCCGGTAGCGACAAGCGCGGTACCATCTACGGTGTGTACGAACTCAGCCGCCAGTTGGGTGTATCGCCCTGGTACTGGTGGGCCGATGCGCCGGTTGAGAAGCAGAGCGAAGCCTATATACTAAAAGGTACATACACCGACGGTGAACCTGCCGTTGAGTATCGTGGACTTTTCCTCAATGACGAAGCTCCTTGCCTCACCTCGTGGGTGAAGAATACATGGGGAACCAACTATGGCGACCATCGCTTCTATGCCCGTGTGTTCGAACTTATCCTCCGCTTGCGTGGAAACATGCTTTGGCCAGCCATGTGGAGTTGGGCTTTTTATGCCGACGATCCCGAGAACGGTCCGACAGCCGACAAGATGGGGGTCATCATCAGCACCAGTCACCACGAACCTATGGCACGTAACCATCAGGAGTATGCCCGCAAGCGTGGAGAGTGGGGACCTTGGAACTATGCCACCAATCAGAAAAAACTCGACCAGTTCTTCCGTGAAGGTATCGAACGCATGAAGGGGACCGAGGACATCGTTACCATCGGTATGCGTGGTGACGGTGACGAAGCCATGAGTGAAAGTACGGATACCCGTTTGATGGAGCGCATTGTGGAGAACCAGCGTAAGATTATCCGTAAGGTGACAGGACGTCCGGCCAAGGAGACTCCGCAAGTATGGGCCTTGTATAAGGAGGTGCAGGATTACTATGATGCCGGATTCAGAGTGCCCGACGATGTGACCATTCTGGTGAGCGATGACAACTGGGGTGACATTCGCCGTGTACCCAATGCGGAAGAGCGCAAGCGCAAAGGTGGATGGGGTATCTATTACCACGTGGATTATGTGGGAGCGCCGCGTAACTCAAAGTGGCTGAACATTACCCAGACACAACAGATGTTCGAACAACTCTCGTTGGCCTATGATTTCGGTATCGAAAAGTTGTGGATTCTGAACGTGGGCGACCTGAAGCCGATGGAGTACCCCATCTCGCTCTTCATGGACATGGCATGGAGTCCCAAGAAGTATCAGGTGCAGAATGTGACCGACCATACACGTGCCTTCTTTGCAGAGCAACTGGGCGAACAGTGGGCACAGGAAGCTGCTGACATCTATAACTTGAATTGCCAATATATGGGTCGTGTGACACCCGAGATGTTGGATGCAAGAACTTATAACATCACAACCGGAGAGTGGAAACAGGTGGCTGATGAGTATCAGCGCTTGGAAGCCCGTGCTTTGAGATTGTTCCTGGAAATCCCCGCTGAATGTCACGATGTGTATCGCCAACTGTTGTTGTTCCCCATACAGGCAGTGGCCAATCTGTATGACATGTACTACGCCCAAGCCATGAACCAGCACCTGGCACAGGCAAACAATCCCGATGCCAACGTATGGGCCAAGCGTGTGAAGGAGTGCTTTGTGCGTGACTCTCTGCTCTGTCTCTCATACAACAAGGACATTGCCGGTGGCAAATGGGATGGCATGATGACTCAGAAACACATTGGTTATACCAATTGGAACGACAACTTCCCCAAGGATATGTTGCCCAGAACCAAGCAGGTTGAAAACACCGGTAAGGCTGGAGGCTTCACCTTCGGACACAGCGACGGATATGTGGCTATGGAAGCCGAACATTTCTATCAGTGCAATGCTCCCGAGGGAACCCAATGGACCGTTTATCCCTACTACGGACGTACCCGTAGTGCTGTGGCACTGACACCTTACACTGAGGAAACAGGCGATGCAACCCTGACGTACCGCTTTGCCCTGCCCGAAAAGGGAGTTGACAAGGTGAAGGTGCATGTGATAGTGAAATCGACACTTGACTTCTTGAACGTGGGCGGACATGAATATACCGTAAGTCTGGACGGTTCGGAGGCTACGACTGTCAACTTCAATAAGACTCTTCTCGACCGTCAGCCTTACATGTATTCCGTATTTTATCCCACAGTTGCCCGCCGCGTAGTGGAATCGGTGGTAGAGTTGCCCGTTACCCGTAATGGAAACATGCACGAACTGACTATTCATCCGTCTCATCCGGGCATCGTGTTCGAGAAAATCGTAGTTGATTTTGGTGGTTATCAGAACCAATATCTCTTTGGCGAGGAGTCACCTGTCAGAAGATAAAAAGTGAAGAACGAAGAGGGAAGAGTGAAGAATCATAATGTACAGACTATTGGATTCTTCGTTCTTCACTCTTCGTTCTTCACTCTCTTCACACTCTTTACTTTTCACTCTTCATTTATTCTATATGATTTTTCGTTCTTCACTCTTCACTCTTCATTCTTTTCTGTGCGTGGTGCTTCTGTGTTGTACATCTTCAGTTCATGCACAACCTCGCCTTGTCAAGCAAGGCTCTGCCACCCAACTGGAAGTAAGTGGGAAACCTATGCTGATTATTGGTGGTGAACTGAGCAACTCGGCCACAACCAGTGTGGCCGATATTGATGACGTGATGCCCCGCATGAAGGCTTTGGGACTTAATACCGTGTTGGCTCCCATTTGTTGGGACCTCTTCGAACCTGTAGAAGGGGAGTACGATTTCACGTTGGTTGACCGTACTATCCAACAAGCCCGCCAGAACAATCTGAAAGTGGTATTCCTCTGGTTTGGTGCCTGGAAAAATTCCATGAGCTGCTATGCCCCCCTTTGGCTGAAAGAAAATGTGAAGAAATATCCCCGATGCCTCACCCGTTCAGGGAAACCGTTGGAGATTGCCAGTCCCTTCTCGACGGAAGTGCTGCAAGCCGACAAGCGTGCCTTTGCCAGACTGATGCAACGCATTGCCGACACCGACCGCGAAGCACAAACGGTTATCATGGTGCAGATAGAGAACGAAATTGGTATGCTCGAAGATGCCCGTGACCATTCCCCTGTTGCCAACAAATTGTTTGCCGATGCCGTGCCCGATGAACTGGTCGATTACCTGAAAGCCAACAAACGGACGCTTCATCCTTGGCTGAAACAGAAACTGGACGGACAAGCATCCCTTCGTCGGGGAAACAATTGGTCGGTCACTTTTGGCGACGATATTTACACCGATGAAATCTTCATGGCTTATCACTTTGCCAAATATGTCGAGCAACTGGCTCAGACCGCCCGTTCCATTTACAATCTTCCCCTTTACGTCAATGCTGCTATGAACAGTCGTGGACGCAAGCCCGGAGAATATCCGTCGGCCGGTCCGTTGGCTCATCTTATCGACATCTGGCATTGTGGTGCTCCAAGCATTGATTTGTTGGCTCCCGACCTTTACGATGACGGATTCAAAGATTGGGTGGCACAGTACCATCTGCCCAACAATCCACTCTTTATTCCCGAATGCCGGTTGAACGACGAGACGGCCGCCAAGGCTCTCTACGTCTTTGGAGAGCACGATGCTATTGGCTTTTGTCCCTTCTCTGTTGATAATACATCCGAGAGTTACACCTCCCGTTTGTCGCAAAGTTACGCCTTGCTTCACCAACTCTCTCCTCTGTTATTAAAATATCAAGGCGAGGGACGCACACACGGTCTGTTGCTCAATCAGCAAGAACCTCGTCGTGTCATCCGCGAGAACGGCATGGAGATTACGGCCAGCCATGTCTTCACCCTTGGGTGGGATCCTCGTAGCAAGTCCGATGCTCCGTGGCCTCATGCCGGAGGCATTCTTTTGCGATTGGCCGACGATGAGTATCTCGTGGCAGGTGCAGGTGTTGTCCTGACCTTTGCTACCGACGAAGAGCGTGCTTTCGTTTCGCAACAGAAGTTGGGTGAAGATGGTTTTGCTGAAAAGGGAGTGGGGGACACCGCTCAATCTAAAACTTCCCGTTTCAAGGGACAAAGAGTCGGTCTTGGTTTTGTTGACCAAGTGGCAGTCGATGCCCAAGGCCACCTTTCTTATGTGCGCCGTGACAATGGTGACCAGAACCATCAGGGCCGTCATGTACGCATCGAGATGGACGATTGGCGCATCCTGCATATCAAATTATATCGGTATTGAATTATATAGGTATTAGAATAACTTTCAAAAGAAAAAAACAATGACTTTCCAATGTATTTCCCGATGGACGTTGATGGCCGTAGTGGCAACGATGGTCCTTACATCGTGTGGTAAAAAACAGGTGGCTGAAGAGCCGAGTCCCAATAATTTGTTTGCTTCGCTCTTGGGTAAGAGCGGGCAGGAGGTACAGGCGCGTATGGACAGCCTGTGGACTCACTTTTTCACTCCCGGTGACCTGAGCCGCTACGAGGCCGATGGTGAAAGCACCGTCTATTACGAAGTGGGTGATTCAATGGGAATCATCCTCGATACAGGTAATAATGATGTGCGCTCCGAAGGCATGTCGTATGGCATGATGATAAGCGTACAGCTGGACAAGCGTGATGTGTTCGACCGCCTGTGGCGTTGGGCCAAATGCTATATGGCCTATCCGGACGGTGGCGATTGGGACGGATACTTCTGCTGGCAATGCGGTATTGACGGTTCACAGATTGGCACCAGTAATGCTTCTGATGGCGAGATATACTTTGCCACCGCACTCTATATTGCTGCCGAGAAGTGGGGAGAACCGCGCTATGCTCGCGAGGCTGACGAACTGTTGCGCAAGGCTCAGTCTAAAGACGGCCCACGGACAGGTGTCTATAATCTCTACGATGTGGAGACGAAGCTCGTGACTTTTGTGCCTAACGAAGAGGTGCATTGGTACAGCGACCCCTCGTACTGTCTGCCTGCCTTCCTCGAACTGTGGGCAAAGAAGGCCGATACGAACAACGCCTTCTGGAGCGAAGCGGCCGACCGTGCCCGTTGGTTACTCTTTGCTTCGGCCGATTCAGTGACGGGACTTTTCCCCGACTATTGCTTGTTCGATGGTACGCCTTACGAGCGTCCGGAGTTTTTCTATAACACCACGCGCTATCAGTACGATGCCATCCGTTGCGCCATGAACGTAGGTATGGACTACTACCTTACGGGGAAGGACAAGGAACGTCAGCGCACCATGATGCGTCGCCTGCTCCGCTTCTTCAAGAACGACGGTTTCCGTCACGGTCAGTTCAACCTCGACGGTTCGGGAGCTGCCGACACCTACACCGAAGGTATGGCCGGAGCCAATGCCGTAGGAGCTTTTGCCCTGGCCGATAGCGAAAGTGAAGAAGACAGAGCGTTAGCCCGTGAGTATGTGCAGCGCTTGTGGGATGTACGTCCGCCCACCGGTAAGTGGCGCTACTACGTCGGTATGGTCTATTTCCTCTCCAACCTCCATGTAGCGGGAGAGTTTGAAATGTAGGTGTATCATAATTGATTTCTTAGACGCAGATAACGCGGATGATGCGGAAAATTATTAGTAAATAAATCCGTGTTATCCGCGTTATTTGCGTCTAAAAAGTTAATTGTAACATCCCCTCATTTCAGTTTCTTTTGTCTTTTCGCGGACATGCAAAGTGCGGATTACGCAGGGGCGTTCCCTTTGTAATCCGCACTTTTTCAGAGGTTAAGAAAGGACTTTTTACATCCTTCGTCTGTTATTTGTTCCAGAACTTCTTACCGTTCTTGATGACGATACCCTTGTAGCTGTAATCTACCTGGACACCGGCAGGGGTGTAGAGGGGAGCGTTGTCGGAAGACGGGTCGGTTGTGATGGCTCCGATGCCATTGCTCTGGATGCATTTCAGTTCAACCTTGTCGATGTTGCACAAGGCGGTGTTGATGGTGAAGCGGAGTATCTGTTCGCCAGCTTCAAGGTTGGCTCCCAAGTTTCCAGTCACTACCTTGTAGGTGTTCTTGTTCTTGGTGTTGGGGATGGTCACTTTACACAGGTTGGTGAGTGTTCCGTCCTTGTTCACCAGTTGGATGTAGAAGGTAGAACCTGTAACGGTAGATGAAACGGTGGCTTCGTAGGCATACAAGCCCGGATCGGTGACGTTTACGGTATATTCCATCCATTCCTTGGGAGTGGTGTTTCCGATGGCATAGCCTCCATCAGTGGTGGCAATGATGTCCATACCTTCATTGTCGGTGCGATAGTTAGTGCCTCCTTGGTCAAGGGCATCCTTGTCGTGGAAGGTGCTTTCTTCGCCTCCCTTATCGAAGTTTTCAGCTTCGATGATACCCGGCAGACTGATGACCCCCTTGTAAGGCGAACGCTTGTTGTTGACACGCAGGGCGTAGGTGGCCACGTTGGATTCGTATCCTTCGGCATCGGTGGCTACGGCGGTCACTTGGTAAACTCGTTTTGCCGTAGGTTTGTAGGCGATTTCGAAGGGAGCGTCGGTGAAGGTCTTCAACAGGACGTCATCGACATAAAGTTTCACGTTGGCAATCGTGCTGGTGGGTGAAGAGGCTTCGACACGAAGGGTGGTGGTTTCATTGATAATGGCCGGTGCGGGATCGGACGTGATGTTCACTTGGATGTCGTCGTCCAGCATCATTTGCTTGAACACTACTTTGTCGATGTTGCAAGTGCTACCGGTGATGTTCAGACGGATAATCTGTTCACCCTTTTCCAATTTCACCAACAAGCGTCCGTGCAATGCGCGGTAGTTGTCCCAATTGTTGGATGTGACGCAAGGCACTGACAATGACTCTGTCAGTGGAATCAGGTCGTCGCCCTTTCTCAAAGAGAGGCTGAATGAAGATGTGGTGACTCCGGAAGAAGCATACGCATCGTAGGTGTAATAACCAGCCTTGGTCACATTCACCGTATATTCCAACCATTCACCAGCGTTGGTGTAGCCGATGGCATAGTTTCCATTTCCGTTCACGATATCTACGCCACCTCCGTCTGTACGGTAAGCGGTAGTACCTTCGTTGCGGGTATCGGAGTCGTGGAAGGAGATTCCTTCTGCACCGGCGTCGAAGTTCTCGGCTTGCAGGGTACCCGGCAATTGTGTTCCTCCCTTGAAGGGCACTCGGGGATTATAGGCGGTGAATCCACCCCTGCGCTCATATTCAGAACCATCGGTGGTCACTACTATGGCCTTCAAGTCGTAGCGTCCCAATGCAGAGGGGGTATATTCCGTCTCGTAGGGGGCTTCGGTCAGTGTACAGTACAATTGGTTCTTCACATAGAGGTCGATGTGGTCGATGGTCTTTGTCTTCATCTTTGCACGCACGGTGATGGGCATAGCTTCACCTTTGGTGGCAATGATTGAGGCGGGCTTGATATAGACCGATGCCTCTTTGACCATGCCGGGGTAGGGGCTCTTGGCATTCTTGGCCTTGTCGCTCTGCATGTATTCGCGCAACCAGGTCATGGCGGGGCGGTCTTTGCCATTCTTGATGATGCCGGAGTTTCCGTCGGTTGTCCAGGTGCTTCCGTAGATGTATCCCCACAGGGTGATACCGGCGCAATAGTCGGCTTCCCACATGTAGGGTATCTGCTCCTTATAGCGCTGGAGCTGGAGGGCATCGTCGGACGTGCCGATGTCGTACTCTGTACTGTACATAGGCATCTTCAAGGCATTCTGAATTTCCACCATGGCCGACTTGAAGCTGCTCACGTTCATGTCTGTCAGGTCGTGCGACTGGCATCCGTAAGCATCCACGGGGGCACCGGCATCGCGCAAAATCTTCACCAAATCGATGAATTGTGAGCGTTGCCATTGGAAGGTGTTGTAGTCATTATATATAAGGATAGCATCCGGCCAACGCTCGTAAGCCATTTCGAAGGCTTTGATAATCCAGTCGTAACCCGTCTTTCCGTCACCTCCAAGGGCATTCTTGTAGGGAGCCGGTGCATGGCCGGGCACAGCTTCGTTCACTACGTCAATCATCGGCAGATTGGGATAGCGCTGTTTGATGGCATCCATCCACTCGACAATTTCCTTGTATTGCTCTTCGGCAGAGAGGTTGTCCATCCATCCCGGATATTGAGAACCCCATATCAGTGTGTGAAACTTGAAGGGGAAGCCATGTTGCTTGGCATAGTTGTAGGCATTGTCGCATCCTCCCCAATTGTAGCGGTCGCGTCCTCCTTCAATGGATGACCACTTCGACTCATTCTCGGGGGTAATCTGATTCCACAGGGTGTAGTATTTCTCACCTCCGGATTCTACCTGACCGCGAGTGGTGATGTTGCCCAAGAATTTGTCAGGGTTCGACGACAATTGGGCACGGGCATCCACGGACGGAAACAGGGCTGCACATGACAACAGGCAAGCGGAAACGGCCTTTTGCCAATGGCTGATAGTAAACATTCGGTTCATAATATGTTATTCAATGGTTAATTAATATTTCCGTAAATGTGTCTGCAAATATATGAAATAACTGATAAATGCCCTAACCATAAGCCGGATATTCATCTTTGAGAAACACAGAAACAACAACTTGAAACAAAAAGGAGGGTCAAGAAGAACTATTATTCGGCAAGAAGAACACGCTAAAGACTATTTTTGTGGTCGCTATACGTGGTAGATTCAATCAGATTCTCTATTTTTGCAGACAAAAACAAATCGTATGAATTGGATTATCCTTATCATTGCCGGCTTGTGTGAAGTGGGCTTTACCTTTTGCTTGGGCAAGGCGAAAGATGCCGTTGGGGTGGCTTACTGGGAGTGGATGGGCGGATTCTTGGCCTTTACCGTGGCCAGTATGTGGCTATTGGCCAAGGCTACACAGACATTGCCCATTGGTACGGCTTATCCCGTATGGACGGGTATTGGTGCCGTTGGTACGGTGTTGGTGGGCATCTGCTTTTTCCACGAACCGGCTACCTTTTGGCGCCTGTTCTTTATCACTACACTGATAGCGTCCATTATCGGATTGAAGATGGTGTAAGGGGAACTTGGCCTTGTTTTTTCCCCTACCTGCAAAATATTTTTTCCCTACCTGCAAAAAAATATTCTCAGGTAGGGCCGTAAAAACGGATAAATATTCGTACCTTCGCACGACCATTTGAAAACAGAACAAGAAATGCTGCGGATTGAAAACTTGGGAGTACGGTTTGGACAGAAGGAACTCTTCTCCGACATGAATTTGCATGTCGGCAGGGGAGAGGTGGTTTGTCTTACCGGACCTTCGGGATGTGGGAAAACCACGTTGTTGAAAGCCGTCATGGGATTTGTCTCTCCGTTTCAAGGGACGGTGGTGGTGGATGGTATTCAGCTGACTCCTCAGATGGTTCACATTATCCGTCATCGTATCGCATGGATGCCTCAGGGACTTTCGTTGCCTTGTGAATGGGTCAGAGAAATGGTGCGCCTGCCTTTCGACCTGCGGGTGAATAGGGGGACTTCCTTTTCGGAGGAAAAATTGCAGGAGTATTTCTGTACATTAGGGCTGGATACGAGTCTGTTGGACAAACGCCTGCATGAGGTATCTGGTGGACAACGCCAGCGCATCTTGTTGGCTATCACGGCTATGCAGGAGAAACCACTCGTCGTTATCGACGAACCGACATCAGCTCTTGATCAGGCATCCACCCAAAAAGCTCTGCAATTTGTGCAACGGTTGGCCACAGAGGGTAGGGGCAGAGCCATATTGTCCGTCTCTCATGACCCTCGCTTTATGGAAGGGTGCGACAAAGTTATTGATTTCACAAATCACAAATCATAAATTATAAATTATAAAGTTGGGTACAACGATAGACATCAGCTATTGGGGATTGGGTATCGGCATGTTACTCCTGCTCATACCTCTCTATTTCTTTCACCGGTTCAAGACGGGATTGGTGAAGGCTACCATCGTAGGAGCCATCCGCATGGTGGTGCAACTCTTTCTTATAGGTATCTACCTGAAGTACCTTTTTTTGTGGGATAATCCCTGGATTAACTTTCTGTGGGTCTTTATCATGGTGTTTGTGGCGACCGAAACGGCTCTTTCGCGCACTCGTCTCAAACGTAATATCCTGATGATTCCCATTGTTGTAGGCTTTTTGGCTTCGGCCATATTGGTCGGACTTTACTTCTTGGGAGTTGTGCTCCAGTTGGACAATATCTTTGGTGCCCAATACATGATTCCCATTTTCGGTATCCTGATGGGCAACATGCTTTCGAGCAATGTGGTGGCATTGAACACTTTCTATACCAATCTGATGCGTGAGCAACAGCTCTATTATTATCTGTTGGGCAACGGTGCCACCCGCCACGAAGCTACCGCTCCCTTTGTGCGCGAAGCCATCATCAAAGCCTTTAGCCCTGCCATTGCCAACATGGCGGTCATGGGGCTTGTGGCCTTGCCGGGCACTATGATTGGCCAGATACTTGGAGGTTCGTCTCCCAATGTTGCCATCAAGTACCAGATGATGATTATAGTCATCACCGTCACCGCCTCTATCCTTTCACTAATGATAACCCTCTGGATGGCAGCCCGCAAGACTTTCGATTCTTACGGATGCATCCGTCAAGTCTTCAAGGAGTGACATATATTAATTAATGTATATGCTCTGTTTCTACAAACGAAAAATCTATGCGAATTATTAAATAATCTTAAATAATTGTGCGTATTTGAAAAAAATATCAGTTGAATGATTCTTATATGAAATATAAGCATTAAATTTGCAAATCAAAACCAATTTTATGTGAATTTTAAAACCAATTATTTATATTAAACAACAAATTCAAATGAAAAAAGTCTTTTTCAAATCAATGGTAGGTGTCGCTTTTGTCGGCATGGCTATGTCTTCATGTGTGGAGGTTGAAGACCTGTATGACCCTTCTTATTTTGCTAAGAAGAAACAGCAGTATGAAACTCAATGGAAAATTCAATTCGGTTCAATCGATCCTGAACATAATTGGGGATTTTCTTATGATGCTTCTGGAGATGAGGCTGTGACTCGTTGGGCAAATACAAACAGTAATGAATGGGAGAATTATGTTATAAAACCAGATGAGGTAAATGATGTTGAAATATCAAATGTTCTGGAAGTGTTCAATAAGCCTATAAACAAATCGGCATCAAAGCAAGTAAATTGGAGCGATTTTTGGGTGCAGCAGGTTTATCAAGGAGACAATTCGTATGTGACAGAACCTGACCAGAATGGTCATACGCAGAATTTGACAAATGTTAAGCTTGATCAATTGCTTACAGCTTATTATGACGCAAACGGTGAATTGATTTATGAGCATGTTAGCAATTTCAATGCTTCATTGGGATGTGTCATGCTGATGCAGAATAGCGGAACTGTTAGCTTTGCTTATCGTAATAATCAAGATAGTGGAAATCTTTATAGTGACTATGTTATTATGGAGGTGAACGGTGAATATTATGTAGGATTTGATTTCAGTTGTAATGATCCAAATAGAAAAGTAATAGCCGATGGTATATATAATGATTGGATTGTAAAAATTATCCCTGCAGAATATAAGAATACTCAGCGTATCATTTGCGAAGACCTTGGAAATATAGGTGATTTCGATTTCAATGATGTTGTATTTGATGCCTATATAACTTGGGGAAATAATGGTCAAGAAGCTGTTGTTACTGTTAAGGCTGCGGGTGGTACATTGCCTATATATATAGGTGGTGTGGAGATTCACAAAGCTATGGGGGTTGCAGCTAACGTAATGGTAAATACAGGTGCAGGTGTAAGTTGTCCTCCCGCAATTTTCCGTATCCCTGTTTCAAGTTCTAATATTGCTGATATTGAAGTTTCGGTGAATAATGCGATAGTACTTGAGGCTCCTCAAGGAGATGCTCCTCAAAAGATTTGTGTACCCTCTACATTCAAATGGTGTACTGAACGTACTAACATTAAGGATGCTTACCCTGGTTTCATGGAGTG
Organism: Bacteroidaceae bacterium; assembly: GCA_017521285.1. Lineage (GTDB taxonomy): Bacteria > Bacteroidota > Bacteroidia > Bacteroidales > Bacteroidaceae > Phocaeicola_A. The sequence goes on from JAFXDG010000078.1 coordinate 22,542, forward strand.
GTCACAGAATCAGAATGCTAATGTTGGATGGTACAGTAATCCAACTGATGGAAATGTGATGTAGAATAAATTGATAAAAAAGTAAAAATGGGGGTGTTGGAATGCATCCCCATTTTTTTATTCATTCCTGCTCAAATTTCACCGAACTCATTCCTACTAATTTGTCATATCGTCCACCGAAGGGGCGGTGATATACAAGAATGAGGTATTCGTTTTCCGTTTCATAAAAATTTCCAGCAGAAGGAGCAGTTTGTCCTACTTGGTTTCCTTCGGGCACAAACAGATACAGCCAGTTATACACACCTTGTTTCAGTAATTGGACACCTTCGTATGCGTGGGTTTGTTCGTTGTAGGTGAGTGCAAATGAAGGGGTAAACTGATTGTACGTAAAGGCTCCGCTGAGGTAAAAGTTGCCATTGGGTAATGGATTATCAAAACCTTCGAGGGTGAAGTGAACGAAGAGGTAATCGGCTTCGGTATTTGTGTCTTGTGCCATGTCATATCGGATGAAATAGCGGCCATTTTGATCCTGATCGTAGCTGTAATTTGTCCGTGGTTGATCAGGAAAGAGGGTTGCATGGTAATAAGGGTTGAAGAATTGCATTTGCTCAACGTCTTGATAACCATAGTGCATATTGAAAACCTCAAAGCGACGGTATTCATTTCCTGCGGGAAAAATGAGTTTCCGGTTATGGACAAATTGCATTTGTCCGGGTTGTAGGTATGTGGGTTGCAAGTCACTCACGCAATTGTCGGTACGTTGGTTTTGATAAACCCGCACGTTGAATTCTGATTGTGGAGAGGTGACATTCATGCCCGGATAATTTACTGTGAAGCTTACTTGTTGGTGACTTTCGTTAGTATCAATATCCGTGTTACTACTCACCTCTGCAGATACTCCCACACGTGGTTCGATGACCGAAAAGCAGGCTTGTGCTACGGGCGTTTCTTCGTCATCTTCGCCATAGATGTTTACCTGATAATTTCCGGAAATGAGAAGTTGCGCTTCTCCGTTTGGGAGTTGGAAACTATAGTGTGTATATAGCATGGTGGTGTTGAGCGAATTTTCATAATTCTCTATCACATTGTCGTTGAATCCTTGCAAATAATCTGTATCGAAAAGGTCACTGGGTGTCCAATCGGCATTGCAATGGATGATTTTGTATGTATAGCGATGGTATTCGTGCGTCAGTTCGTCGAACGAAATCTCCACTTTGTCCGTTGTGCTCAAGTGGATGATGGGAGGAGCCATCCAATTACCGTTGGCTATTACTTGTAAAGTCTTGATGTGAGGCACATTCACGCATGTGTTTTGTGCCATTGCCATGTGGAGGCTCATCCATGTGAACCATATTATGGAGAATAATGCTTGTTTCATATTTCGTATCTTTTAATCGATAGAGTAAACAATGGTTGGATATAAAAGGATTGCCTTATTCCTTACCTTTTAATATATCTTCCAATTTCAACAATTCGTCGCGATACTGGGCTGCTTCAAGGAAGTCGAGACGCTTGGCGGCTTCGGTCATCAATTTGCGTGTACGTTCTATGCTCTTCTCCAGTTGCGGGCGCGACATGTATTCAACAATCGGATCAGCAGCTATGGACATCACCTCAGGGATGTTCTTATCATAGCCCTGGGATGAAGTGGGTTCATCCATGGCCTGAGGTTGGGCATTGATCAGGTTACCCATCTTCCGTTCTTTTTTGATTTGTTGGGGCACAATGCCATTCGCTTCATTGTAGGCAAGTTGCTTTTCGCGTCGCCGGTTGGTTTCGTCGATGGTCAGTTGCATGCTTTCAGTGATTTTGTCGGCATACATAATGACGCGTCCGTTGATGTTTCTGGCCGCACGACCAGCCGTTTGGGTGAGTGAACGGTGGCTTCTGAGGAATCCTTCCTTGTCGGCATCTAAGATAGCGACAAGCGAAACCTCTGGCAGGTCCAATCCTTCGCGTAATAGATTCACTCCGATGAGGACATCATAGAGACCGGCTCGCAAGTCATCCATAATCTTTACTCGTTCAAGGGTGTCCACATCGCTATGAATATAATTGCAACGGACTTGATTGTCAAGCAGATATTCGGTCAGTTCTTCGGCCATTCGTTTGGTCAAGGTAGTTACTAATACACGTTCGTCCCTTTCCACTCGTTGTTGGATTTCTTCCATCAGATCGTCAATCTGATTGAGGCTTGGACGCACATCAATTATGGGATCAAGCAATCCGGTAGGGCGGATAACCTGATCAACCACAATTCCTTCGCTACGTACCAATTCATAATCGGCCGGTGTGGCACTCACGTAGATGGTTTGTGGAGTCATGGCCTCAAATTCTTCAAACTTCAAAGGTCGATTGTCAAGGGCGGCAGGTAAACGGAAACCATATTCTACCAGATTGATTTTTCGGGCACGGTCGCCACCATACATGGCGCGTATCTGAGGTACGCTGACGTGGCTCTCGTCAATGACCAGCAGGAAATCTTTTGGGAAGAAGTCGAGCAGGCAATAGGGGCGGGTGCCTGCTTCGCGTCCGTCGAAGTAGCGAGAGTAATTCTCAATGCCCGAGCAATGTCCCAATTCGCGAATCATCTCCATGTCATACGTCACACGTTCGTGCAGGCGCTTGGCTTCAAATTCCTTTCCTATTTCACGGAAATAGTTTTCTTGTGCAAACAGGTCGTCTTCAATCTGATGGATGGCTCTCAGTGTGCTCTCTTTGGTGGTCATGAAAAGGTTGGCCGGATATATCTTGTATTCATCAAAAGAACCGAGTTTCATTCCCGATACGGCATCCACCTCTTCAATAGCATCAATTTCATCATCCCAAAACATAACCCTCAGCAGGTTGTCCGCATACGCTAAATAGATATCTACCGTATCGCCCTTCACACGAAAGTTTCCGCGTTGGAAAGTAATGTCGTTTCTACTATATTGCATATCAACCAAACGGCGTAAGAATACATTGCGGTCGAGTAATTTCCCACGTTTTATTTCAATTACATTTTCATAGAAGTCGGCAGGATTACCCATACCGTAGATGCATGATACGGAAGATACAACAATGACATCTTTCCGACCTGATAGCAAAGATGAGGTGGCTGCCAGACGTAACTTGTCAATCTCGTCATTGATGGCCAGATCCTTCTCGATGTAAGTGTCGCTACTGGGCAGATAAGCTTCGGGTTGATAGTAATCATAGTAGGAGACGTAGTACTCCACCGCATTGTTTGGGAAAAAGCTCTTGAATTCACCATACAATTGGGCTGCCAGTGTCTTGTTGTGACTGAGGATGAGGGTTGGCTTGTTTATGTTTTTAATGACATTGGCAATGGTGAATGTTTTGCCCGACCCGGTCACTCCCAATAATGTTTGTGCCGGAAGTCCCTGTTTGATGCCTTCGGTCAGTTGCCTGATGGCTTCGGGTTGGTCGCCAGTGGGGTGATAGTCTGAGATAAGTTCAAAATTCATGTTTGCAGAGTGGTTTGCGGTGAATCCTTTTGAAAAACGGTGTAAAAATACGCATAAAATCCATAGGAAACCGCATGTATAGCCTTTTTTTGCATTAAAAAACATCAATTGATTGTTTAATTCACTGAATCTCCGTAAATTTGCACACTATTTTGAACGTGTGATGAAGAAAACGATAGGATTTTGCCTCGGATTAGCGTTGATGTTGTCTTCGTGCAACAGCTACAACAAGATTCTGAAAAGTACAGATTATGATTATAAATACGAGGCTGCGAAAGAATATTATATGATGGGGAAGTATTCAAAAGCTGCAGTGCTTTTGGATGAACTCATTTCAATAATGAAGGGTACGGATAAGGCCGAAGAATCTCTTTTCATGGTCGGAATGTGTTATTATGGCATGGGTGACAATGAGACAGCTTCGCATTATTTCACTACCTATTATAATAGTTATCCTCGGGGCGTGTATGCTGAGGAAGCCCGTTTCTATACGGGCAAGTCTCTTTACATGGCTGTACCTGAACCTCGTTTGGACCAGACCGCTACGGTGAAGGCGATTAAGGAATTGCAACTGTTTCTGGAATATTATCCCCAAAGTGATTATTCTGAAACGGTGCATAACATGTTGTATGACTTGCAGAATAATTTGGCTCAAAAGGAGTATGAAACAGCCAAGTTATATTACAACTTAGGTCCTTATACAGGTAACTTTAATTATGCATCTACCTCGCCTGATGCGAATGCCAACAACTATGAGTCATGTGTCATAACGGCTCAAAATGCACTCAAAGAATATCCTTATTGTATTCAGCGTGAAGAATTTGCCATACTGATTCTGCGGGCCAAATATCAAATGGCAATCCAAAGTGTGGATGAAAAGAAGCGTGACCGTATGCGCAATGCCATTGATGAGTATTATGCCTTCAAGAATGATTATCCCGAAAGCTCTTATATGGATGAAGCCAATCAGATGTTGAAGAAGATGAATAAGGAAAACGGTGGTCTTGTTACAGAAGATTGAAAGTTAGAATATAAATCATTAAAATAAGAATTATATATGGATTACAAAAAAACAAATGCTCCCTCGAACACAGTGACTCGTAATTTGATGGATTTGTGTGAAGACACAGGTAATATTTACGAAACTGTGGCCATTATTGGTAAGCGTGCCAATCAGATTTCAGTAGAACTTAAGAATGAACTCTCAAAGAAATTGTCAGAGTTTGCCTCTTACAACGATAGTTTGGAGGAAGTGTTTGAGAATCGCGAACAGATTGAGATTTCACGTTTCTATGAGAAATTGCCGAAGCCTTCTTTGATTGCGGCTCAGGAATATGCTGAGCACAAGGTTTACTTCCGTAATCCGTCAAAGGAGAAGGAGAAAATGCAGCCGAACGTCAACTTCTAAAGCAATTGTATGGCTCAGCGTTTATATCTGTTGGTGTCAGCTGTGTTGATGGCTATAGTTTCACAAAGCCAGTTGGCACAGTTTGTCACTCGTGACTATGTTACGTATGATTTGACATGCTGGACGTTGTCTGAGAGTACCACAGGTGAAGTCATCAGTAATGCACCTTGGGCGCTGATGGTTTTGGCGATAGGTCTTTCGTTATTGTCATTGTTCACGTTGTTTTTGGTGTTTTTTCAGAATTATGCTTTGCAGAAGCGTATGACTATCTACACGATGTTGGTGACAGTTGGCTTTCTATTGACCTATACAGCGTTCTTCTTCTATTACAAGAGTCATTTGGACGTTCTCCTGTTTGATGTCACTTGGTGGGCTTTGGTTGCTCCAGTCATTGTGCTGATTTTGTTGTTCATGTCTTTTCTTGCTATACGCAAAAAAGAGGCATCGATAATTTTTGAAGCATCTTCATTCCGCTTGCGTGATTAAGGCAAGACTAATGGAAAATATAAAAAAGGATTGTACACATTGATTTGTTACAATCCTTTTTTTGTCAGAATCGATAAAATAATAGAGTGGGTAGCGCAATTTACTTTCATTAACTGAAAGGATAGACACATCTTTCGGAGGTCAACTGAAAATCTTTACACTTTCCCTGTTTCCGTACTGATATGGTTTACATTGTGTTTGGCTGAACAGAATTAACTCCGTTCGCGAACCGTGTTTGTTCGGCAGACGAGCGGAGTTAATTGGATCTTAAGTGTATTGCGAAGACTTACTTCATCACCACCTTCACACTCTTGGCACCCGCCTTCACAATGGCGATGTCGCCTTTCTGGAGGTTGGTTTCAAGAGTGAGTGTGACATCTTCTTCTGCCACACCATTTGCCACTTCTGTTCCTGTGGTGGTATATACAACAACAGGCGTACCTTTTTCTAATCCTTCGATGGTAAGAGTGCCTCCAAAGGATTGAATGGAGAATATAGCTGTATTTAATTTAACAATATTGTCAATAGGCCTACTACCTGGAATTGGTACAATTTCTGCAAATTTATTCCAAGGAGCTACCATCTTAAAATTATTGAGGGATGTCTCAGGCACATGTAATGTAGTATTACCAATATATGGTCCACTAAATGCTGTTAGAGAAGAGATTTCTGGATTTTCTGCATAACAATAAAAATCTGTAAGACTTGGACAGCCCGAGAATGCCACATCTCCAATATATGTTATCGATTTAGGGATTGCGACATTAGAAAGTCTTACACAATACATATAAGCCGCATCCCCTATATACGTCACAGAATCAGGAATTACAACATCGGAAAGACTGGAACAACCATAAAAAGCAAAATCTCCAATGTTTGTTAATGAATTTGGAAGTTCAATCTTTTCAAGACTTGTACAATTATAAAAAGCATCTGTTTCAATGCGCTCTATTGATTTCGGCAAAGATATATTTTCTAAATTTATACATCCATAAAAAGTACGTTTTTTAATTTCTTTCACCTGCTCTGAAATAACAATATCAACAAGCCCTATACACTCATTGTATTTGTAAATCGTTTTATATCAACCACTTGCACTTTAAACGGTGGAAAATTGATGACGTAGATTCTATAGCTGAGAGAAAATGATAAAGATTTAACGTATTTAACTTTTTATAACGATGTATGGTTGATAGATATATTTTCGTTGAATTCACTTTCTAACCATTTTACTTTATCGTTCAAGAATTATAGTTTAAAAACTTAAAAAACGCCTGTTTAATATCAATTTTATGCAAAAAATCGCAAAAAATCGCAATAAGGCGACCAATATTAAGAAAAATAACGTAACTTTGCAAAAGAAATCACGGCTTAAAAGAAACAAATATGTTAGTACAGTTTTCATTTAGCAACTACAAAAGCTTCAAAGATGAAGCAATTCTGAATCTTGTCGCTTCGGGGACAGGGAAGAAAGACCTCTATTGCCATGAAGTAGATGGTAAGACGAGCCTATTAAGAACAGCTGTGGTATATGGTGCTAACGCAAGTGGTAAAACAAAGCTGTTTGACGCTTTTAACTTCATGAAGTCGTTTATAAGTCCACCAAAGCGTGACAACCGTATTCCTATATTAGATTACTGGCAGACAAAGTATGATGCTTTCCGTCTAAATACAGCTTCTGAGAAGGAATGCTCATTTTTTGAGGCTGTGATGATAATTGATGGAACTCAGTACCGATATGGTGTAGAGTTGAACAACAAGGAAGTGCTGAGCGAATGGCTCTATTTGAAGAGACAAAGAGAAATTAATGTGTTCTCGCGAGATGGAGCAGACATAAAATTCAATAAGGAGCAAATCAACGTCAAGGTTGCGAACAATATTATTTCAGCAGATATGGTGTCTCCATCATCGAGTTTCCTTGCAGTGCTGAAGACATTTAATGAACCTTTAGCTACAAAAATAGTAAGCTGGTTTGACGATGCCATCGTGATTTCTGCTAATGACATTCGCTCGGCAGTACCTTTACAGTATCTGGCTGATGAAGAAAGGAAAAAGGTTATCACAAAGTTCATGAAGGCTTTCGATTTCAACATTGAGGACATGAACCTCCATGAAATAAGAATAGAGGATGTGCCAGAGAAAGTGAAAGCTATGATTGGGGAAGAAAATCTGGCCGGCCCCTTGTACGACGGCATCAGCACCTCGCACAGACAGTATAATGAGCTATATGAGCGTGTTGGTGATGTGTGGTTTTCATTGGAGAAGGATGAGTCATATGGTACGAATCGGCTGTTCTGGTTGAGTTGGGCCATTATTTCTGCACTTGAGAAAGGAACTGTGCTGTTTATTGATGAGTTTGACAGCGGTCTTCATCCATTTATTTCCCGCCAGGTAGTGGATATGTTTTATCGTTGCCACACTAAGGCGCAGTTGATTATCAACACCCAGAATGCCTCTCTTCTTAGATATAAAACAGAGGATGAACAAAAGTTGTTTGTGAAGAATCAGGTTTATATCGTGGACAAAAACCGTTATGGCGAATCAGTACTCACTCCACTGACAGACTTTGGTGGTGACATGCGGTCGAATCTGGAGAATCTCTACCTTGATGGTGACTTTGGCGGAGTTCCTTATGTGAGCATAAAGAGTCTGATGGAGTTAATACAGCGTGAGAAGAAGTGATATGGCAAGGAATCATTCTCGAGTAGTCACTTCACGGAGGAACCAGGGTACAAAAAAGGTTACTAAGGTTATCCTGTACTGTGAGGGAAGAAATACAGAGCCGAGTTACTTTGAGTTGTTGAAGAAGAACAATTGCAAAGTCGTTCCAGTTGTCGTGCCAGGCCATGGCATAGGCTCATGTGTGGAGTTTGTAGAAGAGGCTAACAAAAAATATAATTGTCTGCCGAGGACACAACGCGATAAATACAGTCAGAAATGGCTGGTGTACGATTGTGATGGCCATGAGGATTTTGCTGTCAGCATCAGGATTGCCCGGCAGTATGGGTTCAGAGTGGCCTTCTCAAATATGTGTATTGAGTATTGGTTCGTTTTACATTTCTACAATTTGGACGGTCAACCGATTCCGATGAAAAACAACAGCCATTCACAGGCACAGATAGACCTTGTCAACAGGGCTATCGATTTGTACAACAGAAGTGCGTCAGTGAAGGTGAAACCCTATGATAGCGAGAGCAAGGCTGTGGAAGAAGACTTCTTTGACTTGATGATGGCTATTCATCCAGAAACTCACAACCAGAGATTGGTAGATGCCTACAATCGAGCTAAAGCAATCCACGAAACAAAGAAAGCGCAAGGGGCAGAATTTACAGAATCGGTAACCACTTTGTATGAGCTGATGAAAGAATTAGGGGTGGTGAAAGAATAGTTTGGAACAGAAGTTGAAGATATCAGACAATGGTACTAACCTGCGGGTGCTGCGAGAGTTCTGCATGAAGGAGGGCGAGGCGGTCGCTTACTGCAAGGGCGACCAGTTGGAGCACGAGGGCATCCCTGCATGGTATTTTGCTTACGTGGAGTGCAGGCACTTCAAAAAGCAGCGAAACAGCTAAAAAAAATAGACAGCGCAATGACTTATTATACACGAAGAAGGAAGAGAGCCAAAAGACGGCAATATGAACTAAGAAGACTTCGAAGATTGGCCAAGATCAAACCTCGGAAGAAGTCTTACCACAATTCTTTGCATGTTCAATCCAAGATAATAAGTGGAGGCATTACTTCTCATGAAGAACGGACTCCTTTTTTCCAGTTGACAGCACCTCCTGATTTCAGACTGCTAAAAAATACTGAGGGATGTATATCCTTCTTTAAAAAACTGAGAAGTAGGGATTATGCCTATAAGTCAGAAGATGGAATTTTAAGATTATTGATTGATTTAAGATATGTTCAGCATATAGATTTTGCATCGACAATGTTACTTGAATCTATCTGTGATGAATTAGAAAAAACCAAACCAATTTGTCTTATATATGGTAATGCACCAGTTAGATCTTCATGTAGACAGTATCTGAAAGATTCTGGATTTCTGAATAATAAAGTTGACATGACTGGAAGGCCATATGAACTATCAACTACTAGTGAAAACATGAAGATTGCCAAAGGTAACGAGAAACTAAAGGATGACCAAATAAAGAAATTTGCTGATATGGAGAAACGAATATACAAACACATTTCTGGTTGTGAGGGTCAAGAATATAAAAGAATTGAGATTATCAAAGAAATATGTGGAAACACGGTAGACTGGAGTAAGGCAGAACATGACCAATGGTCATTTGGCATGAAATTTGAGGAGGACAAAGTAATTGTAGTAGCTCTTGACCTCGGGCAAGGAATTTTGGAATCCATCAGCAGGAATTTCACCGAATATATAAAAGACATGTTAGACAACAATTCGCATGTGGACATATTAGAGGGGGCCTTTAATAGAAAATACGGCTCTAAATCAAAACAAACTTACAGAAACAGGGGGTTGCCTAGTATTAAGCATGCTAATACACTAGGGCACATTAAAGATTTGATTGTATTGACAAACAATGTAATATTAGACTTTACAACTTCAGAAAAGAGCAGGAAGTTTGCTAATCACAGAAACAGAGCTTTTAGTGGAACACTATATAGTTGGATTGTAGATTCATCGTGTATTAAATCAAAGTAAAATTATGAAAACTTATATTATTTCAAAAGACTATTCGCCACTGACGGGACTAAGATATTGTAACCGCAGTGATCATTCTGGTGAAGATTTTTACCACCAAAAGTTGAACGGATGGTTTAAAGAGGCCTACGAGACAAAAGAGCAAATGAAAATAGTTCTTGACGGAGGAGAGGATGGATATGGTCCTTCTTTCCTTGATGAGTCATTCGGCAACTTAGTATACGACTTTTCATTAGAAGAAGTTGAAAAATGGCTCGTAATAGATTCAACTATTGAACCAGATTGGCAAGAGGCTATTGAAAACGAAACTTTTCCGGCGTGGCAGGAACTAAGAGATAGTGGAAAAAAACCAATTAAAACTGAAAATCATACAGCCTGGTATAGGCTAGAAGATGGTGAATTGAAACAAAAGAATTGGATACAGCCTAATACGAAATAACTAATTGAGATGAATTGGACAGTTGCAGATTATCTTCAAGCTTCATCTGTATGCCTAACTGCCATGAGTATCCTTGTGACAGCTTTTATGGCTTGGTGGGTGGTGAAGTCTGTTCAGCGTAAACTGGATACAGAGAGAACACTTAAGGATCATTTTGCACATGAAGTCATCGACTTACGTAAAGAAACGAGAGACTTTATAACCAAAGTGATTAATGGTGGGATGAAAGCAAAAGACATAAAGTATAATCATTACCATCTTAGAGCGCATATCAGAGACCTTCAAAATGTTCTATTCCAAAAGTACAAGATAAACAAGACACTTCTGAAGGCATACAAAATGAATATGTTTAATATCATAGAAAAAGATAGTGAATATGAAAATGCCTTTAAGGAAAATCTCCCCGTATCCCTTTGCAGCGAAACGATATTCGCTCTTCATAAACTGGGACAAGATAATGACCATTTGTTTAACGAAATACTATTGAAGATATATGAGTAGGCCAATTAAGTTAACAATTGCAATTGTAGGTGGTATTTTGCTATTATTGTCACTTGGTTTGTTCTGCATTGCCATAGGGAAAGGTTTTTCTCATGAAGAAAAATTATCTCCATCTGTTGTAGTTTTTTTTAATGAAAATGACAGTATCGTTAACGAACTACAGATGGATGTAAAACGACTAACAGATCTCATAGAAGAGATGAAATCAGATTCTATCACTATTTGCGTGAATAAAGTGCCAAGGCATAATAATATCAAGTAGAAACATTATATTAACATAAGAAATGATCCCTCAAATATATTTGGCATTTAGTAATTCTATTTATACAAACTTCCAGTCGCAGACTGACATAATCAGAGATAAGCAAAGATGGACGGCATTATGACCCACCAACAGAACAAGCAATTCAACACCTACAAGGAGGGACTCGATTTGGAGTTCCTGCGGGAGTACTGCATGGAGCACGGGGAGCGGTGTACGTTCCTGCGCGGCGAGACGTTGGAGGATGCAGGCGAGCCTGCGCAGTGGGTAGCATTCATGGAGCGCAGATGCTTCAAATACGTGACGCGTAGCTACAGCAAGGCTGGCACCTGAACACATCAATGGCAAAGTTTTTGATGGCCATAAGCATCCGTTGAAACACCAATTCAAATCAACTTAAAGGACATTTGCGATTTCGTCTCTATTCAAAAATTTGAATATCGTATGAGGATACAGCTTATAATGTTTCCTATCCAATAAGAACGACGGATCAATGTTTTCCAAGAAATGCGTTTCATCAAGTATCTCTCTAAAATAATAATGACCTTCCTTATTTTTGCCATATTTCGAAATGGCATCATAGAAAATCAAACAGAGTTCTTCGTTCGATAATTGAGCTTGAAGAAGGTTCAAATATCTGTCTCTCAATTTAATATCATTCTTGTTGTATTCATCGTCAATTACAAACTTAATTGTATTGAAGATATATCTATACATGTATCCAACATTACAATCGATAGACTCTATATAGCTTTCATATTCTGCTGCCAACAATCCTTGTAACTGTTCAATGGAAGCAATGTTGGCACTAACAGGAACAAATGAAGATGTAAATTCGGCCAGATTGTTATCCGAGTTGAGATGAGTTCTATACGAGTCCCTGAAGTTATTGTAATACTCAATCAGGTTCCTAGCATTAGTATGATTATAGTTTGAGCCAATATTTGCATTTACGGTATCCTGTACCTGTTTGAGCATTCCTAGAATGTTGAAATAGGTGGTTTCAAAACGCGCTTTATCACTTTGCTCTTTGGTTACGCGGAGTTGTTCTCTTTGCTCCCTGAATGTAATGAATAAGAATAATGTGGCAGTAAAAGTAAATATAATTCCTATAGTGCCCCACAAGAAATCACCTATATTGTCAGATAATTGTTCATACACATTTTTACTAACAAATGCCCAAGAATAATCATGTAACTGCCATTGTTTAAAAACAATATATGTATAGAAACCCCAAAGTGCAACTCCTATAATAATACTTGCTAATGCAGTCTTTGTCAACAAATTTTTCATGTTTTTATCTTACATTGAATTGTTCTTGAATGAAACTAATCAACTCGTTGGCCTTACCGTCTACAAAAGAATATGTAGGATACCTGTTCGGTCCAAAAACCACATCGGTTGAAATATCCATACTCATACCTAAAGATTGAACATCTTGTAATGAAAGTACTTTGTCTTGTCCATCTATTTTTACAGTTATCGCAATATCACTACAAGACAAGTCCTCCTCTATCACATAGAGTGTATTAGCGTCATTTCTCTTATTTCTAATCCAATTGAGAAACTCGGAAATGCGCATATATTGATTAATTCCAACATTATATGTTACTGTCGTAGAGATACCTTCGTTGTTTATTGTATTACCAGATATTCTTGAAATACTAAGGTCGTCTTTGGTAACTTTACGCAATTCTATCTTTTTTGCTTCATATCGAAGTGTTTGCATCTTTCGTTGAACTAATGCATCTATTGATAGAGGAGCTATTCTTAGAGTATATAGTCCTTCACTTGGACTTGCTTGATAAAACTTAAGAATCGCATTATTCAATACTGTCATAATTCCATAATTACTGATTTTTTCAATCAATAGAAAACCAACATTTGAATTCTCTGGAATATAGAACATGAAATAGAATGGTTTCATTAACGCCTCTTCAGCACCTTTTTGAAATTTTAGCTCGCCTGTTGATATGTCAACCCCATCTTCTTGAGTACCATATTCCCCAGATTCAATTATACCAGATAAGTAACGACCTCTTCGGTATAAATGATATGTGCCGTCAGGATTACGCGAAAGTCTATAAGCGTTACCTTGTTGCGCATTGGGTTCAGCATCCGTATTAACTGGAACATATTGATCACCACGTGCCACATCTTGTTTCCACGATGTTATCATAGTGTCCATATACTCCAAAAAATCTTGTCCATTGTTAAAGTCTGATAGAACTTGTCTATCATTCTTATTTCCATATGTATGGATTGTAATTGCGTAAACCGCTAATGAAAATGTTTTAGCCATAAAAATAAATTTTAATCTCAACGCAGTATTGTTCTGCGCATCCCGTCATATTGAAAGAGAAAAGAACTGAGGGCTTGTTTCATCCCTCAGCCGGCCGATTCAGCCTTTGGTTATCTGTCTGATGTAGTGGTATATTGTTCTGATATCGTCTGAAACGGATATCATTTCCATTATATCTGGCTTGCCAACATATAACTACCCACCTACATAAAGTAGATGCAATATTGAACATACAAACTTCGCAGAGTCTTCAAAGCTCTGCCCTTTCACTCTTTGAGCTAGTTGGGCAAACATTTGCCCAATCTAACATAAAATTTTTTTTGTTTTCATGTTTCAAACTTATTTATTTTTATTCCTGCAACCTATGTCCCGCAGTAAGGACTTCATGAATATCTCCTTCTACTGTCCGCCCATCCACCCAGCTCTTGCTGTCTATCCAGAGACTTCAATCTATTTTCTGTAACAAAGGATACGGCTTTAATGTTAACATGTTTTTTGGAAGCTGCGTACATCATCCACGCCCCATCATTGTCTTTGCCTTCATGTTTCAGAACACCTTTCTTCTGCATTGTAGAGAGGTCGCGTTCGATGGTACGTTGGCTCACCGACAAAGTATCCGACATTTGTCGGCCGGTGATTGTCGGAGATTCTTTGATGAGATTGAGGATTTTCTGCTGACGCTCAATGAGTTTCGTCTCCGACATGTCTCCGTCATGATCTCCGACATTGGGAGTGTCGGTGGAAGCGAAGATGATCCCATCGTTATCTATACCGAAGAAAAGGGAGCCACCCAAGCCATTGGCAAAGGCGCTTACACTCTTCAGCCAACTCTTAGGTTTCTTCTCTTCAAGCATCACCTTGAAGTCGTATGCAGTACATTCTGCTATCAAAGTATTTAATTCCATTCTTATGACTTTCCTATAATAGGATTCCTATACATTACCTTGCAAAGGTACACTTTTTTATTGAGAAGATGGCATAAAATCATTGTTTCGTACATAATTTAAGCAAATTTTATCTAAAAACAAACCTATACAACACTAAAAGTTGCGATAATTGAAGTTTTTTATGTACCTTTGCAAAGCATATTGGCGACATGCCATCTTTGCAAGACATTTTGCTCACATCCTGCCAAATTACCACACCGAAAGGATTAAAGAGCAAACACCAATCATCGTGAAGTCGCGCCATAGGCGCAGACTTCCCCGTAGATGATTGGAGGCTGTGGTAAGCCTGGCAGGATTATGGTGGCGGTCTGCGCCATTTTTTCGAAGAAAAGACACATAGTGATTTTAAGAATAGTTATGGTAAAAAATAGAATTATGAAGAATTTAAAGTTTATCCTGTGTGCGCTGCTTTTGAGTTGCGTATGTTGTGTTTGGGCTTCGGAGTATAGTGTCCGAAACTATTTGGATAACCATAAAGGTAATTTGCATCCTGTTGAAGGTATATGGCAGAGTACGGATGGCTATAAATATGGCATTATTTCTAGTGGCTACAGAAATGGAATCAAAGTATACAGCATGGAAATTTTAGCATCGCCTCATAAAGTCTTTAGGGTTGGGGAAAACAAAGGATATATCTCTGAAGGGAGCGCGACTGGTGTTTATTCTCTTGAATACAATGTCAAAGAGTGGTATGAGGATATATATGGGAATATCGATAGAATTACAAAAAGCTACTCGGAGAATCTTATATTAGCGCAAGAATCACCTATTCTTATGACATTCCAACGGTTAGATGGCAAGACAATCTCTTTATATAAACTATATCCAAAAGACGAACCTAATCAATCTGGCAGTACAACTCAACAATCAAGTGGGAAAAGTTCTGGAACAGGCTTCTTTGTTAGCATTAACGACTACATCATCACAAATTACCATGTCGTAGATGGTGCAAGGAACATAAAGGTTACCAAAGTAAATGGGGATAGTTACAAGAAATATTCTGCAAAAGTAGAAGTCAGTGACAAACAGAATGATTTGGCTATAATAAAGATTACTGACCCATCTTTCTCTACAATTGGCACTTTGCCCTATGCTTTCAAATTCTCAGCTGCAAATGTCGGTGAGGATTGTTTTGTCTTAGGCTATCCATTAGTAAGTACTATGGGAACAGATATAAAACTAACAAATGGAATAATAAGCTCAAGAACAGGGTTTAATGGAAGTGTTTCGGAATATCAGATGTCGGCTCCTGTTCAGCCAGGAAATAGCGGTGGCCCCTTATTTGATAAAAGTGGAAATGTGATAGGTGTCGTTTGTGCTAAACACGTGGGAGCTGAAAATGCGGGATATGCAGTAAAAGCAAGTTATATCAGAAATCTTGTTGAACTTCTTCCCCAAAATATCACATTCCCACAAACAAATCAACTTGCAGGAAAAACTCTACCAAAGCAGGTGGAATTAGCAAGCAAGGCCGTATGTCTGATTATAGTAAATGGTGATTGATAATTTATATAAACCCAAAGATAGAAAATACTATTTATATTAAATATTAGAATATGGATTACGCAACAGAAATAAGAGAGGCTTTTCAAAAGAAGTACGTAAAAGTGTTTCTAAAAGATTCCGATGATATTGAATTGGTCAAATCTACACTTGAGCAAATAAAATCGATTCACAAAGTGAATATTACGGAAAGCCAAAGTAGTCAAAACGATTCTTTAACACTAACTGTATATCCAAAGAAGATGTGTACAGCAGAATCAGTTGAAAAGGATATTAAGAAGTGCTTGTCCGGCATGGATTTAGGGAAATCCAATCTGGACGAAGTAGAGAAGACAAAGGTGCTTGGTAAATTAGACAGTTGTCCTGAAGCAAAAAGGCTATTTAATCAAGCTTTAGAGAAATGCAGCAGGGGTGGCCATGAAAGAAATGCCTTAGATGATATGCGATTGAGTTTGGAACTTTTCTTAAAGCAAAAATTAGGAAACAGCCAATCTTTGGAAAACCAAATTAAGAATATCGGTAAATATCAAAAGGAAAAGGGCCGCTCGGCAGAATTTACGAATATGTTTAAAAGCTTGCTCGATTACTATAGTAAATACCAAAATGAGCATGTTAAGCATAATGACAACGTAAACCAAGGTGAAATGGACTTCGTTATCAAACTAACATCTGATTTTATAGATTGTTTTTAACTCACAAAGATGCCAACTACAAGTACAGGCGAATCTTTGTTCAGACACAAAGCACCAAAGCCCCGCCTCATCGTGATGACGTGACGGGGCTGCTCAGTTATAGGAAGGTGGTGCTTGCCGCTCATGTCATTGAATTCAGTGGAAATATACATAGAACGCGATCTCCATTACAATCGTTATGATTGAAAGAAGTGATAGTGAGCCGACAATGTAGAACAGTTTCGTAGAAATCCAAACACCCTCGTTGTTCTTCACAATGTTGGAGAGTCTGTGACTCTGCTTCTGCCATAGCGCTTCCTGCTGTTTGTATTGGTCGGCAAGCATCTGTTTCTCCTGTCCCAGCCATTGGGTATGGAGTCTGGAAGTCATGAGCTGCAGTATGGAAGTGTAGCGATGGAGTCTGGAA